>CATLFA010000096.1 GCA_949927585.1 uncultured Clostridiaceae bacterium | reverse complement strand
GAATTTTAATTTTTAGTAAATAAATTTTTTAAATTTTTAATTTTTTTGATTTTTAATATTGACAAATTAAAAATTATATGATATAATACATTCATAATATGAATAGAGGAGGTCATTCAATATGGAGAATGAAGATAAAATAACAATAACAGAGGAACAAGCAGAAAAGTTTGTAAAATTAAATACAGAGAGCGACAGTATGGCTTATGACTACTTATACAATATAGTAGCAAACGAATTAAAAATAAAAGAAAATAATAATCAAGAAACAGTTTATGACTTATTTAGAGCAGTTTTTGCATTAAATGGTATGGTAGCAATGGGAGAAACATTTGAGGGTGCATTTGCAGATAACTATGTAGAGATACACGAACTTTATGGGAAAATGACAACAGCATTACAAAATTGTTTTACAAATGATTTTGAAAAATATCATAAAAAATATTGGTAAAAAGTATTGACAAAATAGAATAATTATGATATAATATAATCATAATAAAGATAGAGGAGGTTTTCAATATGGAAAACAAAGAAAAAGAAATAATGACATTTGAGGAGGCATTAGATTTTTGTAAAACAATGAGTAAAAGTCAAGGGTTCTATGGTAGATTAGTAAACAGTATGGAAGAATTTACAGAAGAACAGAAAACAGATTTTAAAAAAGTTTTAAAAGATAACAATGTAAGAGATAATATGGACTTAATATTTTTATTAGAATGTTAGTTGATAGGGCGAAAGCCCTAGACTAACTAGAAAAGAGGAAATTATGAAAACAGATATTTTAGCAAATGGTGGCAGAGTAATAAATAGAGCAGTAAGTGATACAGAAATTAAAATGTATTTAGGTTTAGAAGAATGTGAGAATGAATTTGACATAATGCAAGAGTATATACAATTTGAGGAAAAATATAGAAATCAAAATGTTGATTTTTGTTTGAATTGTGATATTGAAACTGGTTTTATCAAGCCAAACGAAATAATAGAAAATGGAAAATTTTTAATAATTTACAAGTAAAGGTAGGTAATATAGAATGGGAAAAAATAATAATTTAGTAGA
>CATLFA010000095.1 GCA_949927585.1 uncultured Clostridiaceae bacterium | reverse complement strand
AGCGTGCTGCCAAATTAGGAGCTCATTTACATTTATCTGTTTACAAAGCAACTGATTTTGAAGAAATTTGGGATTTTCAGACTACAAATTATATATATAGTAATAAACTTCGAAATCCTTTTGAACGAAATCATAGGTGGGATATAGATGGAGGCTTTTAATATGAAAAAGAATTTGAACTTTTTGTTTATCATTTTTATAACCAGCTTTAGTTTATTTTCACAGGAAATTACTTATAAAACAATTGGAAGCTGTTTTTCTATAAAAGAAGGTTCACCTTTATATGCAGATAGTTCAAAATTGAATAGCTATAAGAAATATGATGAAGATTGTTTATTATATTTTATTCTAAATAATCAAACTAAGATTTTTGGAAATCTTAAAACGGGATACGATCAAAATGATATTATAGCTTCTCTTCGAATAAAGGATTCAGACGGTGAGTATCGAAAGTATTCTTTAGATCATTTAAAATTACCTGACTTGGATACTATTCCAGGATTTTTAACGGATACTGATAAAAAATATCCTAAAACAGGGTTGCTTTTGTTGCCTGAAAAATATTATAAGGTATTGCATAAAAACTCGAAACAGGCTTTGCTAGAAGAGGAATCTTATTGGGAAAAAGATTTTCATAAAAACATAAACAACAACAGATATGATTCATGGACTGAAATTTTTTATCCAACATCATTGTTTATTTCATATTCATATATTTGCTTTTCTAGGTTTGATTGTGATCAAGATAAAATGCTTCATGAAATTTCAGGATTAATTACAGATATAAAAAAAATAAATTCTAATAAATATAGGCTAGATTTTTATAATTCAATTAGCGATGATTATTCTTTTGAGGTTGATGAAATATTTAAAGAGATTAATTCAAAAAATAACCATTTCTTTTTGCTTGACTACGATGGTGATTATGTAAATGTCTTTTTAGATTCTGATAAAAATATAGTTGATAGATTTGTCATTAGTTCTGATGGTGTTAGAAGTAAAATTATTGAAATTGCAAAAAAAGAAAAAACATCAACATCAAATATAGTCTGGCCCCGCCACGCGGACGGCA
>CATLFA010000094.1 GCA_949927585.1 uncultured Clostridiaceae bacterium | reverse complement strand
AATAAAGGAGTTGTAATATGTGCAAAGAAACTGGTTTTATATGGAAAGATATTTATATTTGGAGTGAAAATAACCAAGTAAAACAAGTTGAAACTATAGAACAGGCTCTGGAACTGGGTAAAGCAGGTTATTATATAATCAGTTATTTATATCTTGGTGATTATTTTTTAGCTATTGGTGTTGGTAATACTGTTGTTGAAGTACTTAAGGATGCTCTTGATTTTGGTTTATTAAAAAATATTGACGAATATGACAAAACCAAATTTATCAACAATTCATTATCACTTCCAGAATACTTGGGTGATGATTTATGTTTATTTCCAGCTAGCAATGAACTTATATCATTATTAGAGGGGGAAAGACTTTATCAATTATATAAAGGTGAATATACAACATTATTGGACTGTAATAGTTCAATTTTTTGTAATTTTAAAGGAAAAATAGCACAACCTTATTGGCATTAAATATAAATTTTATCCTTATTGGCAATAAAACTTTCAAAAATAGGTAGCTCTATTTGTTCATAATCGTCAGGAAATAAATTATAAAGGTAATCTCTTATGGATTTACAATTATTAAATAAACAAAACGCTTCTGTGTTATTATTAAATGTTTGCGCAATATTAAAAGTTAATTTTTTATTGGGGTATTGCATAAATTGCATATTTAAAGAACAAGTAAAGTCCAATCCTTTTTTTACTCCTGCCATAAGAAGTAATTGGGTAATCAGCAGACCTTCTTTATTTTCAGGTAATCTGTTGATGTTATCAGAATACATAACATTACTTTTATTTTTACTTTCTGTATTACGAGAATTTTCTTGTTTTATTATTTCTTTTAATTTGAAAATATTTGTTTCTTTGGGAGGATTTTGTCCTGTTACTTCAAAAATAGATTTTCCACAGGTTAAACCAGTATAAAAGATATGAGGCTTTTTTTTATCCGTGTCTGAAACATCATAATAAATAAATGTATAATGTTTTCCTTTCATTGTTCTTTTACAATAAAAGCATTGCCTTTCAATAATAGCAAAAGGGTCACAACTAGTACAAACAGGCTTATTGTTTATTATAAAGTTTATAAAATCACTTTTATTCATAGAAACCTCTAAAATATCTTTATATTAC
>CATLFA010000093.1 GCA_949927585.1 uncultured Clostridiaceae bacterium | reverse complement strand
TATAGGTTTACAATAGATATGTCACAGTAAGTAAAAAATAAAAAATGAGAAATACCAAAAATATGATAAAATGTTTTTGACCAAAAAAACTTTTTAATTGGAGGTATTTCTCATGAATAGTATAACACAAGATATTAAATTTAGGCAATCAGTAATAAAATATTCTTATAGAAATGGAGTAACAGCAGCATCATTACAGTATAAAGTAAATAGAAGAACAATATATAGATGGAGAGAAAGATATGATGGTACATTAAAGTCTTTGGTAAATAAATCAAGAAGACCACATAGAAGTCCAAAAGCACATACAGAAGCAGAAATAAAGATGATAAAGAATTATAAAAATAAGAATAAGGATACAGGATTAGTAGTATTGTGGGTAAAGTTAAAAAGAGCAGGATATACAAGAAGTGTAACAAGTTTATATAGAATGATGATAAAATTAGGAATATACAAAAAAACACCAAGTAAAAAGAAAGTATATGAACCCAAAACATACCAACAAATGACGTATCCAGGGCAAAGAGTGCAAGTAGATGTAAAATATGTACCAATGAAATGCTTAACAAAAGAATTAAAAGAAAAAGGAGAAAGATATTATCAATATACAGCAATAGATGAGTATACAAGATTAAGGGTGATATGGTTTGCAAAAGAACATAGCACATATGAATCAAGTGAATTTGCAAAGATAATAGTAAAAAAATTCCCATTTAAAATAGAAGAAATACAAACAGACAATGGATTTGAATTTACAAATCGATTAAGTTATAAAACGAGTATAAGAGATAGAAAGACAAAGTTTGAAAAGACATTAGAGGAGTTAGGAATAAAGCATAAATTGATAAAACCATATACACCAAGACATAATGGAAAAGTAGAAAGAAGCCACAGAAAAGATCAAGAAAGGTTTTATTATAATAAAGTATTCTGTAGTTTTGAAGATTTGGTAAACAGAGCAAAATATTGGATAAAAGAATATAATAATTTTCCAATGAGACCACTAGGATGGCTAAGTCCAAAGGAAAAATATTTAGAATATATACAAGGTTAAAGTTCAAAAAAAGCATATTAGGTATTTCAACATCAGTATTTTCAATAAAGTGTGACATATGTTTGACAAACCTACA
>CATLFA010000092.1 GCA_949927585.1 uncultured Clostridiaceae bacterium | reverse complement strand
ATTCTAGTTTATGATGATATGGACGGTTTTTATGACTGTTATTTATTTAATGGTTATGTAGATGATAAGGAAGTAGAAAAAGTAATTTTAGAAGTAAAGAATAGACTAGAGGGAGAATGGACTTTAGATGACATTAGAAAAGAAATCACTAATAGATTTAATGTTAAAGAAGTTATACTTTTTGACAATACTGGTTTTGGAAGTTGTTGCACAATAGAAGTAAATAATTTAAAAGGAGAGTAATGAAAATGGAATATGTTAAGAAATTAGAGGAAATTAGAAAAGATTTAAAAGTAAGAAATGATAAGTGGTGGAATGAAGAAAGAACTGATTTAGATTTAAAATATTATGTACCTACTGATATAATTTGTGAGGGTTTGCTACCTTTTGAAGTGGGAATTCCTAAAAATATATATGATGAAGTATTAGGTGGAGATGAACATTATAATTGGTGGTATAATAATAGTTATTCAAATTATTTAGAGGGAAATTGTATTGAAAGTTTTGGTGGAGATAATACCTATAATCATAGTGGCAGACCTCAAAATGATATAAACTGGGAAACTTTTAAAATGGCAGATGACAAATATATTGTAGTTATGGAATTTCATCTTGGGGGAGATATTAGAGGAAACTATACAGATGAAATAGTTTTAGAATTTGAGTATGATACACAATTTTTAGAAGTATTAAATGATATTAGTTATGAATATGGTTTATGCTTTGATTTAGAAGTAGACGGAAAAAACTATGAAATTACTCCATTCGTATTAAGTGAATGTGTTGAAGTTTATGATACAGAAAGACAAGATAATATATATCATATTTTTGGTATAGATGATGAAGAAGTTACTGAACAAATAAGAGAACAAGTTGAAGAACTATATCAAAATGACAAAGAAAGAATTATTAAATATATGTTAAATTATAAACTTATTGATGAAGAACAATATAAAACATTAGCAGAAGATAAAAATAAAGACGGCAAAATAAATTGGAATAATCTTTTAATGAGAACAAAAGATTTTATGTTAAATAATGAAAATCACACAGAATGGTATAAAGAAGAGTTGACATATATTATAGATAGTATAATAAAAAGGGAGTGTGTATAGAATGGTATTGAATGAAG
>CATLFA010000091.1 GCA_949927585.1 uncultured Clostridiaceae bacterium | reverse complement strand
GAAATTGCTAATATAATAAAAGAAAATGGTGGAAAATTATATTTGGTAGGTGGAGCTGTTAGAGATAAATTACTATGTAAAGAAGTACATGATGAAGATTATTGTATAACTGGAATAACTTCAGAAGAGTTTGAAAAACTTTTTCCAGAGGCACATCTGCGTGGGAAATTTTTTGGAGTATATGACTTTGAAGGTAATGAGTTTGCTATTGCAAGAAAAGAAAAAAAAACTGGAAAAGGTCATAAAGAGTTTAAAATAGAAAATGGAAAAGCTATAACTATTGAAGAAGATTTGAAAAGACGAGATATAACTATTAATTCAATTGCTGAAGAAGTACTTACAGGAAATTTGATAGATCCATTTAATGGAATAAAAGATATAAAAAATAAGTTAATAAGAGCAACATCTAACTCTTTTATGGAAGATCCTTTAAGAGTATATAGAGTAGCAAGATTTGCAGCAACTTTAGATTTTGACGTAGAAGAAAATACAATAGATATGATGAAAATATTAAAAAGTGAATTAAATACTTTACCAAAAGAAAGAGTATTTACAGAGTTTAAAAAAGCATTAAACTCAAATAAACCATCTAGGTTTTTCAATATTCTAAAGAAAGCAGACGTATTAGACATTCACTTTAAGGAGATATATAATTTAATAGGAAGTATTCAACCAGAAAAATATCATCCAGAAGGAGATAGTTATAATCATACTATGATAGTTGTAGATAAATGTGCTATGTTAACTAAGGAACTACAAACTAGATATGCTGCATTAGTACATGATTTAGGTAAAGGCATTACACCTAAAGAAATGCAACCACATCATTATGGACATGATATAAAAGGTGTAAAAATAGTTGAGGAGTTTTCAAATAGAATAGGAGTTCCAAATTCTTGGAAAAAATGTGGAAAAATATCAGCTAAAGAACATATGAGAGGTGGAATATTTAATAAAATGACACCAGCAAAGCAAGTAGATTTTATAACAAATGTTAGTAAATCTATGTTAGGATTAGAGGGAATGAAAATTGTGGTTATTTGTGATAGGTGGAGAGGAGAAGAAAAACCAAGAGATATAAACTTCGATATATTAGGAAAGCAGATTTTACAAAATATAAATGGAGATTTTATAAA
>CATLFA010000090.1 GCA_949927585.1 uncultured Clostridiaceae bacterium | reverse complement strand
AGAATGTAGAAATTCAAAGTAATATATTTATAGCTTATTTATCTTTTTTAAATAATGATAGAGAAGAAAAAGATTTTTTAAGTGATGAAAATATTGTTGATTTACTAGAAAGAGTAGTTGACATAAATTTAGATACTGATGAATATACTCATTGTTCTATTGCTGAAATTGTTGACTATTGTATTGAAAACTATGAAGATATTGATGATATGGACAATACAGAAATATTAGAAGATATTTGTTGTTAAAATTTTTTAAAAATCTTTAAAATTAGTATTGACAAATTAAAAATTATGTGATATAATATATTTATAATTAAGAAAGGAGAATTGTTATGGGGTTAGATAAAAATAAAGTTAGAGAAATTTGGAAACAGTTACAGTCTATTGCTAGTGTGCATAATTATAGAGAATTTGAGGTTGCTTACTTAATAAATGAAATGCTAGATAATCAAATAAATAGTGAGGAAGAAATCACAGACCAGTTAATAGACATTGTAGCAACAGTTAGCAATGGAGTAGATACTTTATTAAATGATTATGTATATGATGAAATGAATAATGTAAGTAGAAATATTGAAGAAAGCAAAGAAAGGGGAGAAGAATAATGGTAAAATGTTATGTAGTAACTACTTTAATTGAAACAGAAGAAGAAACAAAAGTAAATGTTATAAGTGTTGAAAGAGATGAAGATAAGGCTCAAGAACAATTAGAGAGTTTATTAGAAGAAGTTGAAGAAAACTATAATAATAACAAAATAGAACATAGTATTGATGATGAATTCGATAACAGATATGTTGTAGAAAGTGAATGTGAAAAAATAACTATTGAATATCAAGAAAGTGAGGTGTTGCTATAATGAGTTGGAGTTATGGAGCAGTACACGAAAGAGGTTTGATACTAAAAGAACAAGATTTTAAAGAGTTATTAAAATTAAGTAAAAATTATTTAGAAGAAAATGATTTGACAGATGAAGAAATTGATGATATGTTTGACGGAGATTTACAAGATATAGTATATGATTTTGGTATGTACCCAGTATTTGCAACAGTTTGTGATATAAATAAATTAGTTGGGTTCAATAGTAATGGAGAAAGTCAATATGATTTAGTAGAAACTATTGAAGATGACAATATTTATGTATTATGGTTAAAGAAAGATAATCTATTAAATAGTTATAAAGATTATGAC
>CATLFA010000089.1 GCA_949927585.1 uncultured Clostridiaceae bacterium | reverse complement strand
ATAATCTGATTTGGTATTTCTATAAAGCCGACAATACACCAACAGATGACGGAATATTTTTGTCATGTAGAACAGAAGAGAAGTTTGATAAGTTCTTCAATCTTTTTGATTTCTCTGAATTATAATTGAGGTTGGTAACAAGGTCGAGCCAACAGCTAAACGCTGTTCCTCACCAAACCATTATCGCTAACTTGATTAAGATAGAAGTATGGAATTTGCATTAAATATAATATATGGTGGAGAACTTAATGCATCTAAAGCTCTAAGTCCTTTTGTGCGCAATATGAGGAAAATCATAAAAGATACATTTACTTCATTTGAAAATGATGGCGTTTTCTTTTTTAAGTTGACATTGTTGTTTGATGGTGATATTTCGTCCTACTATAATGGAACAGGAGTATATCAACCGAGATATTACAGTGCTAAAAAAGAATATAGGGTTAGTTTTTGTATTGACAGGACACAATGGACTGGGGATAAGGAAAAAGATTTGAATTACTTCATTTTTATAATAACGAAGCTGATGAACAAAAATGGAATTTTAATTTTGAATAAATTGGCTAAATATGAGTACACATTTGACATTAATTCATATAATCACTGTATTGATATTTGCAGAGAAAAAATGAATCATATAAAAAATGAAATATAGCGATAACAAGCACCTGTGCCACTTAACAGTGGCAAGCTGCATCCCATTATGAACAATTAGAGTACACGATATGAGAAATGAAATTTTACAGTTGAAAGATTTGGGTCGTATGCCTAATGAAAGCATCAATGATACAGAGAGTATTGATGAATTAGTAAATACTTATGATGCCTTATTAGAACAAATACAACTTCCCATATCATTTGATGAAGCTATGGTGTTGGTACAAATCTTTCCTGAAAATGCTTTTTATGATTTGCAGTGGAGTTTATTAAAACTTGTAGAGTCTGTTTGCGTTGACGATGAGAATAAGTATATTCAGTTAATAAACTCTTGCCCAAGCCAAGAATGGCGGGACACTCTAAATGCTCGCTATGCAAATTATAAAAAGGCACAAGAGGTAAAGTAAGTTCATAACAAGCCGGGATAACGGACTAACGCCGTTCCCCGCCAAGCCATTAGTTGCAATATGAAAAGAGTAATTATACTTTATATTTTATTCTTGCTTTCACATTTTGCTTTTGCACAAAACTATAAGGAA
>CATLFA010000088.1 GCA_949927585.1 uncultured Clostridiaceae bacterium | reverse complement strand
TTCTCCCCTTTCTATTAACTTAAATAATTCTTCATAACCTTTAAAATATTTATCATCTTCTGTTTCATATATATAGTCTTTTAAGTCTTTCAAAGACCAAGTATCTAAATCTACAAAACTAACATTATAAGTATATATCATTATTAGAGCCTTTAATCTCTCATCTTTAGTTTTAAACATTTTTAAAATATCTCCAAATAACTCGTAATATGTTTCTATTGAGTAATCAAAATTCTTATTCCCCTTTTTGAATTCCTCTAAATTTTCTAGTATAAGTTTATATACTTCTTGAACCTCTTTCTTATCTTCTTCATTCATAATATTTTCTCCTTTCTATTTTATAAAATTTTCAATATTATCTAAATCAATACAAATATGTCCTATTTCTTCTTCGTGTTTTTCATCTGCATATTCTATTAAGCATAGTCCATTTTCGTATTCGTAAGTATCTTCTACTATTTCATAATGTTTTATATTATTTTGTTTTGCAATGTCCTCTAAATACTTACAACCTATTTCCATAGTTTCTTTTAACATATCTTTCTCCTCTCTAATTAGTATATACATATTATATCACATTTATTCAAAAATGTCAATACTATTTTGAAAATTATTGAGTAATTTTTATATTACCCAATAATTTCCTACACTTTTCCTACTGCAATCCCAAGTATCTACTAACTTTCCTTTTTCAATGCAAGTTAGATGATTTGCTACACTAATTACATAATTTTTATTAGATTTTGCTAATTCTTCAATAAATTCTTTAACAGTATATCTTTTCCCATTAGGTTTTTTAGGCATTTTCTCCATTTTATAGCCTTTCCTTAAAAGATATTCTTTAAAGTTTTCTTTACAGCTAACTGCATAACCAGTTTCGATAGTAATATCAAACATTCCTTTATAAGTATCTTCCCACTCTTCTTTTAATGCTACACATATTGCTCTAATTACACAGTCGCCCGTTTTCTTTTTAAATGGATTTGCATTGTATTTTTCAAATTTAAACTCCATAAAATCAACTCCTTTATTTCTACTATAATTATATTATATCATACTTTTTATAATTTGTCAATACTTATTTTAAAAATTTATATCTCATCATCTGCTTGTAATCTTATTAGTGTTTTATCTGTATCAAATATATAATCTAAATCTTCATCAGCTATATTACAATTTTTAAATTGTTTTATATTACCTTTTTCATCTACTTCTATTGCCATTATAGTATTTCCATAATAATCTTCAATTTCAATTACCTTATTTAAAATG
>CATLFA010000087.1 GCA_949927585.1 uncultured Clostridiaceae bacterium | reverse complement strand
GGGTATACATCGACACCATGGTCAGTATAATAAGCTCCAAGTCCAGCTTTTTCAATTTCTTCAGGACAAACTCCATCAGTTAATTGGTGTACTATTGTTCCAACCATTTCCAAGTGAGCAAGTTCTTTGGTTCCTTGATGTTGTCAATCATTATATTCCGACTTGTCGGTTAAAAATTTAGTGCTATTGGCTGAAAAATAGCAAAAGTTCACTTTGTGAATTAAAGTACACTCGGTGAACTTTTGTATATTTTTATTCTTTATTCTCATTTAAATATCTTTGATACATTTCGTCCATACTAGAAATATATTGAGCATCTTGTTTTACTTTAAATTTTTCGTATTCATTTTCAGCTTTTTCTATTGCTTCTTTATGAGATATATAACCTGCATTTTCTAGTATCTTCTTTCTTCTAAATTTTAATAAATCATCTGTTGCATCAATCCAATTTTGCATTGTCATTATATGTCTTTCTTTAGCTTCATCTTCAGCGAATACTATAAAGAAATTAGTTAAATCATTTAATTTTTTCAATTCTTCTTCATTTAAATAATTTTTAGCTATTGTTACATCATACTTATATATTAAACCATCTGGACTATTTCTCCAATTTGTAAGTCCCATGTGTTCTTTCTCTGCATTTGCTCTTTCATAAATAAGTTCTGCAGCAGTATGTCCAGAAATAGCATAATGTAACTTATTCTGAACAATTTTAAAAAATGTATATGCTTCTTCTGACTTTGGATTATAGTCAACAGCTGTTGCTATAAATAAATCTGTTATTTTTTGATAAGCCATTCTTTCACTTGTACGAATTGTCTTAATTCTTTCTAATAACTCATCAAAATATTGTGCATTTACTTTGCCACCTTTTAAAAATCTATCATCATCTAAAGCAAATCCTTTTATCATATATTCTTTTATTATTTTATTTGCCCATGTTCTAAATTTAATTGCTTTTTTAGAATTTACCCTAAAACCAATAGAAATAATCATATCTAAATTATAATATATTACTGTTCTTTTAACATTTCTATTTCCTTCTTTTTGAACTAGTAAGGATTCCTTACTAGTTGAACTTTCTTCTAATTCTTGGTCATCATATATGTTTTTTATATGCATTGTAATATTATTTCTAGTTGTTTCGAATAATTTACTTAACGAAATTTGATTTAACCATACATTTTCATCTTCAAGTATAACTTCAATTTTTGTATTTCCTTCTTCATCGTTATAAAACAAAATATTATTTTCATTTCCTATTAATTTATTATTCATAT
>CATLFA010000086.1 GCA_949927585.1 uncultured Clostridiaceae bacterium | reverse complement strand
GTAAGCGTCAAATGTTTATATGCAATAACATAAAATAAAAAGAGTAGAGTAATTTTGCAAGCTCTACTCTTGTTTTGTTTGATTTTGGAGATTAGTTTTTGATGTGTTTTTATTTTTGATATTTGGAATTTTAACCAAGTATTGCTTAAAAGATTTTTCTTTAGACTTTTTCTCATCCTTATTTATAACTTTGTCGCTGTTTGGGTTATACACTACAAGAATTTGCGAAAATTTTTCAGTATCAATTAACACAACACATCGTGGGTCTTTTGAAAAATCTTTTGTAGGTTTTTCGCTATCAATATTTTCCCAATACTGGAAATTTTGTAAAACAATCTGGGGGTGTCTTTCATAATCTTCATAATATTTTAATACACCCATATATGCTTCTTTGGTTTCAGGATTAATCGACTTAATCATTGTTGCGTTTTTAGTATCCTCAATGTCTTTCCAAATATATTTATTTCTGGTTCTATAAACTCCAATTTTCCGAAAAAAACCATCAATCTTAGTGCTCGAATATAATTTTGCAAATATTATTGCTAAAATAAATGTAGAAATAACCATACCTACAATATCGACGGCTTGACTTATAGAATATGGGAAAATACCAAATCCATTTTTTAAAATAAACCCAACAAATAATGATTCTAATATAATATGCTCGTGATTATCAGAATTTGCTATCGTACACATATGTCTAAATGTTCTAAGAAACACAAATCCTAATGCAATGCATACGATAAAATACGGTAAAGATTCAATTATTTTCTCCACTATTTTCCTCCTTGCGAATTATTTGAATTTAAATTTTTAATAGTCTCATCAGAATCAATATCAACTATATTCCCTGTATTGGGTTCTGCCGACCCACGACGATGGTCAACCTTAGAGTAGTTTGAGTTAATTTCTAATTTTACATTAGTTTCGTCACCATCGTTGTTAATTCTTTTGTCTTTTGGATCAAAATTATTCATAAAAACATCTCCTAAACATAATATTTTTCTAATTATATCATATCTAAGAATATATTTCCATTGTCGAATTATACAATTATTTATATAAATTTGTATGTATTTAAATCAATAAAAAGCCGTCCATCAAAAGGACGGCTTTAAAATATTCACCACGGCATAACAGGTTTATCCGAAGTCAGTAACCTGTAAAAATACTCCTCCACGTTCAGCCCATTAACGCAAGCCGTAACAGCAAGAGAATACCACATTGCGCTTGCCTCCGCGCCCTTTACGGAATCAAAAAACATCCAGTTCTTGCGATTATGT
>CATLFA010000085.1 GCA_949927585.1 uncultured Clostridiaceae bacterium | reverse complement strand
GGGGAATTCAGATGAAAGAAAACAAATATGATGATAATATATTTTTTCAAAAATACAGTCAAATGAGTCGCTCACAGCAGGGACTAGCCGGTGCAGGAGAATGGGAAACATTGAGAAAGCTGCTGCCGGATTTTAAAGATAAGCGTGTGCTTGATTTAGGATGCGGCTATGGATGGCACTGTATTTATGCGATGGAACACGGAGCGTCTTCTGTTGTAGGTGTTGATATTTCTCATAAAATGCTCGAGGTAGCCAAAGAAAAAACACATTTTCCACAGGTTGAATATAAATGCTGTGCTATAGAAGATGTGGAATTCCCAGAGGAGAGTTTTGATGTAATATTAAGCTCACTTGCGTTTCACTATGTAGCAGATTATGAGATTTTAGTAAAAAAGATATATAGAATACTGAAGTCTGGTGGTAAGCTAGTTTTTACGGTTGAACATCCTGTTTTTACTGCCTATGGAACACAAGACTGGCATTATAACGAAAAAGGAGAAATACTGCATTTTCCGGTGGATAATTATTATTATGAGGGCAAACGGACAGCTGTGTTTTTGGGAGAAAAGGTTACAAAATATCATAGAACACTGACCACATATCTAAATACACTGCTTTCAAATGGTTTTATAATAAATCATATTGTGGAGCCGCAGCCGCCAGAAAACATGATGGATATTCCGGGAATGCAGGATGAAATGCGTCGTCCCATGATGCTGATTGTATCGGCGAACAAAAAAGTGGATAGATAGAACTAAAACACCTATAAGGTATAAATGGAGGTAATTTATGTTTAAAGAAAAAATTATTATAGAGATGAAAGAAGTATTCAAAGAAATTCCTTTTGGCATAGAGCATACTCTCAAAGTTTTGAAAAATGCAGAAGATATAATGAAAGGAGAAAATATCGGAGAGGAAGAAAAAGAATTCATCAGTATTATTGCTATACTACATGATATTGGTGCGGTTGAAGCACAAAAAAAATACGGTTCTATTGATGGTGTTTATCAAGAAAAGGAAGGACCAGAAGTAGCGAAAGAAATATTAAAAAAGGTAGGCTATAACAAAAATATTGATAGAATATGCTTTATAATAGGCAACCATCATACTCCATCTAAAATTGATGGACTTGATTTTCAAATACAATGGGAAGCTGATTTGCTTGAAAATTTAACGGTTATGGATAAAGAAAAAGAACAGGAAAAGATAAAAAAGTGTATAGATGAAAACTTTAAAACAAACACAGGAAAAAGGATAGCTTATAATCGCTTTATTTTAGATTAGTAGTAGATTATTACAGT
>CATLFA010000084.1 GCA_949927585.1 uncultured Clostridiaceae bacterium | reverse complement strand
GTGGATTTTATTGCCGGAAGATATGAAGCAGGAGTAGGAACATTAAATGAAGAAAAGAAAGCAAATAATGAAGAGAATCCATTTGATTATAGTGTAACATTTGAAGGAAATGCATCATTATATGGAAATGTAGGAACACAAGTGGGAGTAAATGGATGGGGATGGCAAAATTATAATTATACAGCACGTCAAATAGGGACACCAGTAACAACAGGAACAAATAAAGCAACAGGAAATGTAGTAGTAAAAGCAAATAGTATACCATATTATCATGCAGATTATTATACAGCCGTAGAAATGAGTAGAAGACTATACAGTAATAATGCATATGTAAAAAGTGGACTAATAACAGGAACAATGTGGGACATGATGCTAAAATATATGAAAGAGACAGGAAATGTAGATATAGAAAGTTCAAGTTGGGGGAACTATGATAATATATCATTAACAAATTTAAGAGGATATTATACAAATGTAACATACTCAACAAATGCAAGTGTAGCAGGACCAACAAATGGATTTAAGAGTTGTGAAGGCTTAACAAATACAAATTCAGGAACAAACTCATGGGTAATATTAACAACAGGAGCAACAGAACAAGTAAAGAAAATGAACTTATATGATGTAGCAGGAAACCTTTGGGAATGGACAACAGAAGCATCATATGTAGACAATTTAGATTATAATATGAATATAAATTGTAATTCATACATGCTTCGTGGTGGTTCTTTCTACCATGCATGCACGACCTACCCAGTGACCTTCCGTTCTTACCATCATGCGCCCAGTACAAGCACTTACGACGGGTTTCGCCTTGCTCTTTATATTCAATAAAATATAAAAAATAAATATTTTATTTTTTAAAACTATTGATTATTAAAAAATATATTAAAATGATTTTTAAAACAATGATTAAAAGAGGTAAGGAATTTCCTTACCTCTTTTTGTATATAGATAATATTACATATAATATGACATAAAAACAAAAAATAAATATTGACATTAAATGTCAGGTTTAATATAATGAATTTGTAAAAATAATAAGGAACAAAGGAGAATACAGAAAATGAGAGAAAAATACGAATTCAAAGAATTTGGAGGAATAACGTTAATATCCCTAATAATAACAATAATAGTATTAATAATATTAGCGGGAGTAGGTATAAATTTAAGTTTAGGAGAAAATGGAATATTTAATAGAACAAAATATGCAAAAGAAAAATATATAAATGCTCAAACTTCAGAAGAAGAACAATTAAAAGAATTATATAAAGAATTAGGTTTATTAGGAGAATTACCAGAAAA
>CATLFA010000083.1 GCA_949927585.1 uncultured Clostridiaceae bacterium | reverse complement strand
ATTCTTCACAACTACAATAATTATTACTTCCACCAGTATAATCTTTATTATCTTTAGCACTTCTATATAATATTCTATCAAAAGTATTTCTTCCCAAGATGTCAGTTCTTAAATCTCCAACACTAAAGTAACAATATTTATTATCTTTTGAAATAAACCCATAAAAATCAAAATGCCCTATTTTTAATTCTATATTATATTCTGCTCCAAATATTTTTGTAAGAACCCTTTTAAAATCTCTTGCACATTCTACATATTGACTACTTTTCCCACAAGTAGATATGAATTCCATATCTTTATATGCCTTTAAAAAATTCTCCATATTTGTCATAGGTAGCTTTTTCCCTACCCATTCTATTTTGTAACTACATTCTCCGTCATCAATTAAATTATAATTTAAACCCATAATTAAACACTCCTTTTCTTTATTATATTTATATTATACCATATTATTTCCGTTTTGTCAATACTTTATTCATAAAAAAATGAAAAAATATGTAGTAGGGGAATTATATTCCCCTTATTTCCTTTATGTATTCAACTATTTTGCCACAATTTTTATGTAAAACTTTTAATATATCTTTATTTTTTTCTAATAACAAATCTTTCAAATCACTTACTGCTATTGACTTAAAGTCGCTTTCATTAAAATCATTTTCTTTTAACAAAGTGCTGTAATGCCCTAAATCAACGCATTTATTTGCTCGTAAAATCGTGATTTTATAGACTATACCAAAACTCTCAACCCCAGTATTATCAACTGTTTTGACCTTTTCCTTTTTTCCTAAAATCAATTCTACAAGGTCTTTATTTTCTAGTAGGTTATTTGTTTTTATAGATATTACAAAATAACCTACCATTTCTTTATTTACAACTTTTTCATCACTCATAGATTACTCCTTATCTTTTAAATATATTACTATATTTTTTTCATCATCTGCAATTTTAACTATTTCGTATTCCTCGTCATATAATGTATTCATACTTTTAGAACAGTCATTAGCAAATCTTAATTCACAATTTCCTATATCGTCCATAGGAGAAGTATATAAATCTCCCCACTCATCTTCGTTATTTATACATTCTCTTTCTACTATATCAATAAAACCGTCATTATCAATATATTCTTTTTCATCAAGAGATACTAAACCATACCATATTCCGTCTACTATATAATATTGTTGCCCCATAGGAATTGTTTTACCATTGATATTTAATAATATCTGTTTTGTTTCACTACCTTTTCTACATTTTTCTAAAAATTCACTCAACCAAATTAACATATCAAAATCTCCTTTCTAAATTATAATTATATTATATCATAC
>CATLFA010000082.1 GCA_949927585.1 uncultured Clostridiaceae bacterium | reverse complement strand
AAAAATAAATTTGAGAATTTAAAGCCTACAATATGGTTTGAAGTAGAAGATGTTGCAATCTTCTATAAAGAAATGTTGAATAATGGTATAAAATTTTTGAGTGAGCCTTTTAAAATTGGAACTGGTAATGCAGTCGAGTTTGAAGATCCATTTGGAAATAGACTTGGCGTTACAGATTATATTAAGTAAGGAGTAGAGATTATGTCAAATATAGATTTGGTATTATTAGGACTTATTAAACAAAAATCACAAAGTGCTTATGATATTAAAAAAAATATAGAATATCGTAATATACCAAGATGGGTAAAAATTAGTGAACAGTCTATTTATAAGAAAGTATTACAATTAGAATTTAAAAAATATATTGTTAGCCATAAAGAGAAAGAGGGAAATATGCCAGATAAAACAGTATATACTATTACTAACAAAGGTAATGATTATTTTAATAAACTTATGAATGATATTTCAAATTCTGATGTTAGTCTATATTTGGATTTTAATATTATTATCACGAATTTAGATTTAGTAGATGATGAACAAAAAAAGATTCTTGTTTCTAATATAAAATCAAAGATATTAGAATTAAAAGAATTACTAAATGAAAGACATTCTCATAGACAACATATTCCTAATGTTGGAAAACAAATGTTTAAACAACAATTAGCATTAGTAGAAACATTAGAAAAGTGGATAATTGATTTTGAGAATAGTTTAAAAGAACAAAATTAGCAAATATTGATTTTAAGTTAAAAGATAAATTTGTAGGGAGGGAAATTTCATGAAAATAATCAACATTGGTATTCTTGCTCATGTAGATGCAGGAAAGACGACTTTAACGGAAAGTCTGCTTTATACAAGTGGAGCGATTTTAGAATTAGGCAGTGTAGATAAGGGAACAACAAGGACAGATACTATGTTTTTAGAACGTCAGCGTGGAATCACAATTCAGGCAGCAGTTACTTCTTTTAATTGGAATGACTACAAAATCAATATTGTAGATACTCCTGGACATACAGATTTTATAACAGAAGTGTATCGTTCCTTATCTGTTCTTGATGGAGCTATTTTAGTAATTTCTGCTAAAGATGGTGTACAAGCACAAACCCGAATACTATTCTATGCACTTCAAAAAATGAATATACCAACAATTATTTTTATAAATAAAATAGATCAGTATGGAATTAACTTAAATAATATTTATCAAAATATCAAAGAAAAACTTTCAAATGATATTATTGTTATGCAAAATGTAACATTAACTCCAGAAATATCAATTAAAAATATCATTGATTTAGATGAATGGGATCCTGTAATTTCCAAAAATGATAAACTTTTA
>CATLFA010000081.1 GCA_949927585.1 uncultured Clostridiaceae bacterium | reverse complement strand
TTTATTTTATTTTTATTTAATAATTCTTTTATATCATATTCCTTCTTTATACCATTTTCAAATTCTGCTATAATTATTAAATTTTCTTTTGGAATTATATTTTTTATTTTGTGAAACATTATATTTCCACCTATTCTAATGGTTTTATTTTTTTAAAGTTTTGTGTTTTCCATATATCCATTATATCTTCTTTATTTTTTATTATCCATTCTTTTACTAATTTTAATGCTTTTTCTGGCAAATCACCTTCTATAACTTCTAATGTTTCAATATTTATTGCAGACATATATTCTCCATATATAGCATGTAACTGTGGTGGATTATGCTTTTTTTTCATAAAATATATTTTTATTACTATTCCATAAAATTTTGAAATTACTGGCATCTTTTTCTTTCTCCATTCTATCATTATTTTTTTGTTTAAATCAACTGTTGAGTTAACTTTTTGTTAATCTTATAAATTATATTTTGAATTGTCGACACAGTGAGTCGACAATTCAAATATACTATTATTTACTAATTTAAATATTTTCCACTCAGTGCGTGGAAAATATTTAAACTAGCATTTTGGCTAATTCCTGCTGTTCTGTACTTAAATTAAAATCTTTTCCATTATTTTTTATTAAATTATGTAGGTTTTCTATTGTTCTGGCTTCTTTTATTGTGTTTTCCATTGGTATTAGTTCTTTTAGTTCTGCTCTCATTTTATATATTTGGTTTGTCATTCCTTCGAAGTTTTTGTTGTTAAAACATTCTTTCCAATTGTTTGAATATCTTTGCAGTCTTTCGACACTTTTTATTTGTTTGTTAAATTCGTTTTCTATATTATTTGCTACATTATTTAATAGTGTGTTTTTTCCTGTTCTTATTGTTCTTGCTATTGTTGTTGGTAAAATTCCTTTTGCCTCTGTTTTTTCTAGTACATAATCTATCGTGTCTGACATTCCATCTATTATTCCACCTTTTTGAACTGCTGCTTGCATTTGAGATATATTATCGAAGTTTCCTGTAATTATTCCGAATTGCACTTTTTCCTAAATCTATTGCAGATGAAACTACTTTTTTTATTCCTTCTGATAGTCCTTCATTTAATAATGTATCTTTTATTTCTATTACTTGATTTTCTATTAAATCTGGAAGTAACATTCTAAGTCCTATATCCATTCCTACATTTATTGTTTTTCCTAATGTTGATTCTAAAAAATTATTTTGTTTTTTTCCTATTTCTATATTATTTGAAATATTATTTTCTTGTAAATTATTTTCTATTAAATTCATATGTTTGTTCTCCTTTTATATATTAAGTATTTTTTCATATTCTTTTTTTATTTCTTTTTTT
>CATLFA010000080.1 GCA_949927585.1 uncultured Clostridiaceae bacterium | reverse complement strand
ATCTCTGAACTCCAAACTTAAAGGCTTCAGGTCTATGCTGCGTGGCGTATCAGACATGCCTTTTTTCATGTACCGGGTATCAACAATATTTGGTTAAGCTCAGCCACGGACATTTGCCCGTGTCCCTCAATATCAGGTAGATTGGCAATCATACGAAATGTTTTCAGACGTAATATTTTACCCCCCCAATGAGGTATAGTGCTTATAATGAGGTGATTATACTTCTTGAGTGTTACTTTTATTATAATAGGTTGAAATTTATAGATTATGATTTATTCTTGCTGATACGTGGTAAATAAGAAAAAAATAATAATTGCAAGAAGACCTGGTTGCGCATTTGGATAAATATAATAAAAAGATGAAGAATTTGTTAAAAAAATATCAGTATGTGATAGGCATTTCTATCATTGTGCTGTTTCAGTTCATATATGAATTTGGATGGTCCATAGATCCTTATTTATATGTAAACTATTTTATGGATTATTCCATGGGGTTTGGACCTAGAAAACTTATAGGAACATTATGTCAACTTATGCTTCCTGACGGCCTAAGCAATGAAAAAAACATATTGATATTAATTACTTTGGTGTATGTTGTTTTAGCTGGACTCGTGATTTTTATTGCAAACAAGTTTATACGGATTCTAAGTCTTTCGGAGAAACGGTTGTTTTTATTTGCCATTTTATTTGTTGCACTTTATTTTTTATCCCCAGCTAGAATTGAATATTTATTTGTGCATACAAATTATGGCAGAATGGACACATATATGCTTATATTCGCTATTGTTTTTATAATGTCAATACGAATTAAGAGCTGGGCTTTCTATACACTTTCTACCATATTAATGATTCTATCATGTTTATCTCATCAGATTTTTGTCTGTACTTTCTTGCCGCTATATTGTGCATCATACGTATATCGTATTTTTAATGAAAAAGATTGGAGAAAGGAATTATTTTACTCTATGTTGAGTATGTTTGTATTAACATGCTTGTTTTGTTATGTGCAGTTCTTCCCCATAAACACTTATGACTTGAATGCAACAATGCAAATTATAAACGAGCGGACTGGAAAGGAATTTGACGAATTTATAATTTTTTATGAGTATTATGCGAATATAAAAACGCATTTTAATTGTTTGATGTTATCTCAAATCAATCGTTTGGTAATAGGCTTTATCGCATCTATTGTGGTACTTATGCCGTTATTCTTAATCTTTATCTATTTGTGGTGTACGGCGGTTAGGATTGCTAATGATAAGAAATATAAGATAACAATTAAGTAGATGTTGAAAATTAGTTTATATCGAAATTTTTACGTATCTTTGTGTGAACACATAAAGACACACAACTATCGCAAAAATCAAAGTTATACAACTGACAGACCAGCAACGTCTGCAACTGG
>CATLFA010000079.1 GCA_949927585.1 uncultured Clostridiaceae bacterium | reverse complement strand
TGAAGTGAACCCAAATTGTTAGACAAAAAAGTTTAACAAGGAGGGTTCATTTTTATGTCAAAATATTCAGATGAATTTAAATTACAAGTAGTAAAATATTGTATAGAAGGAAAACATAGTAGAAATGGAACAGCTAAAGAATTTAATATTCCAAGCTCTACAATAGTAAAAGAATGGATAAAAAAATATAAAGAACATGGTGTAGAAGGATTGATTAAACAACAAAAATCTTCATATAGTGGAGAATTTAAGCAAAGTGTGATAGAATATATGCATAATAACCATTTATCAGCTACAGAAACAGCTGTACATTTTAGATTAGGTTCAACAAGTGTAGTGCTAAAATGGGAACGTATATATTATGAGAAAGGTCCACAAGCCCTCTATGAGGAGCGATGTGGTAGGTCGAGAAAAATGGATTCAAAGCCAAAAAAGAAAAAGTTAAATAAACAAGTTGAAGAAGATTTAATAGCAGAAAATCAACGTCTTAAAATGGAGAATGAATACTTAAAAAAATTAAATGCCTTAGTTCAGGAAAGGATCAAGCGAGAAAACAAGAAAAAGTAATTGTTGTCGATGAACTGAGGCAGAAATATAGCTTGAAAGAATTATTAAACTTAGCAGAAATGCCACGAAGTACATTTTATTATTATTTAAAGAGTTTAAAAAAGAAAGATAAATATAAGATTGAAAAAGATGAAATATTATCAATATTCCATGAAAATAAAGGGCGTTATGGATATAGAAGAATAACATTAGAAATGAAAAATAGAGGATATATAATTAATCATAAAACAGTTGCAAGATTAATGAAATTAATGGGGTTAAAAAGTATTCAAAGACCAAAAAGAAGATACAATTCATATCAAGGAACAATAGGAAGAATAGCAGATAATTTGTTAAAGAGGGATTTTAAAGCAGATAAGCCGAATGAAAAATGGGCTACAGATATAACAGAATTTAAGGTTAATAATGATAAACTATATTTATCACCAATATTAGACTTATTTAATGGAGAAATTATCAGTTTTAATTTGTCAAGACATCCAGTATTTAATCAAGTAATAGATATGTTAGAAAAAGCTTTTAAGAAAATACCAAATAATACAAATTTAATATTGCATTCAGATCAAGGTTGGCAATATCAAATGAAACAATATCAATATCTTTTAGAGCAAAAAGGAATTAGACAAAGTATGTCAAGGAAAGGTAATTGCTTAGATAACGCATGTGTGGAGAACTTTTTTGGTGTATTAAAATCAGAACTCTATTATATAAAAGAAAAAGAATATAAAAATATAGAAGAGCTAGAAAAAGATATAATTGAATATATAGAATATTATAATAACAGAAGAATTAAGAGCAAACTAAAAGGAATGTCCCCTGTTCAATATAGAGAACATTCCATATTAGTAGCCTGATTTATACTGTCCAACTTTTTGGGTTCA
>CATLFA010000078.1 GCA_949927585.1 uncultured Clostridiaceae bacterium | reverse complement strand
TTATAATAGGTTTACATATTGAATAAACTTATGTATAAAACGTAAAAAAATAAAAGGGAGAGAGTTATATGAGAAAAGTAATTTCAACTATTTTGCTGATAACTCTATTTTTATCGGCAATATCAACAGTAGTTTCAGCACAAAGTGCTAAAAATATTGAAAGTATAAGCAAAGATGGTACTTACTTAATTTATGTAGAAGGAATGTTAGATAAATCATTTCAATATGCAACATCTGAAAAACCAGACTTATCAATAGACAGTATAGAACTTAACTATATTGTAGCTTCAAAAGATGAAGAAAACAATAATGTAGTAACATTAGAAAACGAAGCAAAATACTTATATGTTAAAGAAGGAGAAAACTTAACAGTAATAGAGTTGGACTTAACAAAGTCAATAACAAACGAAGACCTTGAAAAAGTAACAAACCTAACAAATACAATAGAAACGCAAATAGTAAATATAGAAGAAAGAAATGAAAAGGTAGAAGAGGTTCAACATATTGAAACAGTTGGAGGATTAAAAATTAAAGAAAAAGGAAAATATGAATACATAATAATGAAGCTACCTTCAATAAACTATAATGAAATAAAAGAAGCAATAAATAAGTTATCAGAAAATAAAGAATTAAATAAATATGAAAAAATACAAATAGCAAAACAAATAAATACTGCATACACACAAATAATAGAAGAAGCAAATACAGAAAAAATGTGGCAAGAAGTAGAAGATAAAATAATAAGTCAACCAAAAGATGCACAAAAGGGCGACGAATATGCAATAGTATTAAAGAAAACAGTAGAAGATAAAAATACATACGATATAAAATTCTTAGTATCAGATAGACAAATAGAAGAAACTAAAACAGAAGAAATAGAAAAAGTTATAAAAACAACAGTAAAATTACCAGTAACATTTGACACAACAATAACGTTAATATTAGTTTTAGCAGTAATAATAGTAGCAATAGTAGTAGTACTAATAGTAAGAAAAAGATTAAATAAAAAAGAAAGTAAATAATAAATATTATATAAATGGGAGGAAAAAATGAAATCAAGACTAAATTATAAGAGTAAAAAAACTATTATAATTGTAGCAATAATTATGCTATTGATTACTATAGCATCAACAGGAATTTATATTTTTACAAAAGCCAATGATAAAGCAGAAGCCTTCTCAAAAGAAAATGTTACAACACCAGAAAATACAGAAGTAGGCTCAAATAATGAAAATAAGCAAACTGTGCAAAATGAAGAACAAGGAAATGTTCAAGTAAATACTAACAATAACGAAAATACAGTAGTAAATAACACAATAAATAATACAACAAACAACTCAGCCAATAATAAGGTAAATACTGAAAGTACAACAAAAATAGAAGAACAAGAAGTAATAGACATAGTAAAAGAAACAATAGAAACAGGAACAGATGGAAAGTATTTAAGTTGGAAACAAACAGCTAACTCT
>CATLFA010000077.1 GCA_949927585.1 uncultured Clostridiaceae bacterium | reverse complement strand
AGTATATTTTGACAATTTTGTAGATGATGAGGATGTTTTAACTATAAAAAAATTATTAAAGAAGTTAGGAAAACTAGAAATAAGTTTTAATGTAGTGGGAAGAACTAAACACGAAATGTTGGGAAATGAACTAATAAAAAGAGTAAACGAAAAAACGAAAGTTATAGGTCGCACAGATTATCAAAGTTATGGGGTTGAAATTGAATTACAGAAGAAATTTAAAGCAGTTTTTCAGTTTATAGGAGGACAAGGAATTAAATATTACAAAGACCAATATTGTAATTGGTATGGTGTTATAGATAATGAAATAAATTTTTGTTGCAATTGGAAAAATGGAACGCCACCTGATGAAAAATTGGAATTTGACAGAGAAGTGTTTGATGTAGAGTTAATAGAGAATATTGAAAATAAGGAGATTAAAAAATAATGGATAAAGAATTATTAAAAATGGAAATATACACAAAAGCTACAAATATACAAGCATTAGTAATAAATAATTTAGATAATACAACAATTGATTATGTAATAGCAGAAATCGAGTATATAAGAAATAAAGCTACAGAATTAAAAAAAGAAATGGAGATGTAAATATTATGGATAGAAAAAGAATAGAAAAAATTATAAATGAATTGGATAATATATATGAAAAATATAACGATGATGAGTTTAACCTTGCATTTTATATCTATGTTAGACTAGGAAAGTTTGAATTTGAAAATTATATATGTGATGATGAATTAATTGAAATGAACAAAATATTAAAAAGACACAGCACTTTATTTGATGAAGATATTAACGATGAAGTACGATTGATTTTAAATGATGATGAAGACGATGAGGAGGATTAAAACATTGTTATTTGTGATACTAAAGATTATTATTGAGATAGTTTTTATATGGTGGATATGTAGCAGATAAAAAAATGGACGAAATACAAACACTACTTATAATATATAATTATATAGATAGTATATCAATTTCGTCCATTTTGAAAATGAAAATATACTGTTGATTAAAGTATGCTTTTCCCAACAGTTAAAAATATATAAAAACCTTGTTTAGAAAAGTGGTAAAAACACTTTATAAATATTTAGAAAATCAATACCACTTTTCTAAACACAAAAATTAAAAATGGAGATGATGAAAATGTCAAAAACAATAGGATATGCTAGAGTTAGCAGTAAAGGTCAAAACTTGGATAGACAAATAGAAGAATTTATTAAACTTGGAATACCTGAAAAAAACATCTACTGGGATAAATTAAGTGGCAAGAATTTTGATAGGACAGGTTATTTATATGCAAAAAAATGTTTAGAAACTGGAGATACATTCGTTATAGATGATTTAGATAGACTAGGAAGAAATGATGACCTAAGGAAAGAATGGCAATATTTTATGGATAACGAAATCAATGTTAGAGTATTAAATATTCCCTCATTAAATCTAAACTATGATGATGAAAGTATAAAGCCTATGGCAAAAATGATTAGAAACATAGTTTTTGAAATCTTTTGTTGGGAGGCACAAAACAAAAGGGCAACAATATTAAGAACACAAGCAGACGGTATTAAATGTGCATTAGAGCAAGGCAGACCATACGGCAGACCTAAAATTGATATACCTACCAATTTTAAGGAAATCTACAAACAATGGAAGAATGGAGAAATAACAGGAACTAAAGCCATTGAATTAACTGGATTAAAGAGAAACAAGTTTTATGATTTTGTAAAAATTTATGATAGTAAAGGAGAAATTTGAAAATGGAAAATATAAGAGTAAGAAGTGTGGGAAGACCAAAATTGAATTATAATAATAATATAGCAGAGGCAGAAATTGAAAAATATAAAAATCGGTCAGAAAGCTATTGATACATATAGAAAAATTGGTATAAGTAAAAGTTCATTCTATAGATTATTAGAAAAAATGGAAATTAAAAGATAATATAAATAAAATTATTATTATGTGAT
>CATLFA010000076.1 GCA_949927585.1 uncultured Clostridiaceae bacterium | reverse complement strand
TATCTATTGTTAGCATATAAGATAACTATGTTTGCTGAAATATTAGAAATGTTTATGTATAATGGAGAAGAAGTTGGAATAAATGATTATATAAAAATATATGGAAATTTAGAAAATCCATTAGAACAGATATATGAAGATATGATAACATATTTTACTGAACCGAAATTGATAACAAAAAATAAAATGTATAAGTTATTATTTAAGAAAGGAGTATAAGATGAAAGTTAGAGTAGATTTAGATAAATTACAAAAAAAAGTTTGGGGAGAAACAGTATTTGATTTTAGAACTTCAAATTTTATAGCTTGGAAAAAGAATGTTAAAGAAGAAATTTTAAAAATGGAAAATAACGAAAAATATGATAAAAGACTAATCAATGATTTTATAAACTATTTAGATTTTGATGAATACGAATATGATGAAGATATGCGTTTTATAATTGACAATGAAGAAGTTGGAATTGAAATATTAGAAACATTATTTAATTATGTATATAAAGAAAGTGTTAATAAAGAATATAATAAACAAGAGAAAATTGACAAATTACTAGAATTCTACAAAGAAATACATTATAAGAATATAATTGTTAAAATATGTAAAAATAAAAGAGATTTAATTGATTATGTATTTATTGACGGAAAAGATAATGAACAGTTAATTGATACAATAGAAAGTTTATTATCTGTAAGTAATATGTGGAATTATGACTGGCAAAAAGAAAACGATATTTTAAAAATAAATAATATGTATTTTGTAGTACAATATTAGAAAGGAGATTTTTATTATGGAGAAAGATTTAGAATTTGGAAAACAGTTAATTGAAATACTAGATATTTACACAAATAAAGACTGGCAAAATGAGCCGTTAGATAGTGATGAAGTAGACACTTTAATAGGGCATTTGAAAAATCAATTAGAACTAATCAATGGAAATATAACTAAACAAGAGTATGAAGAAAAAGAAAATATATAAAGAAAGGGGTGTTTTTGTTTATGGCAAGAGGAATGAGAAAATCATTAGTTGGCGAAAAATTTGGAAAGCTAACTGTAAAAGAATATGCTGGAACTGATAAGTTTAGAAATTCATTGTGGAAATGTGAATGTGCTTGTGGAAGAGTAATAATTGAAAAAGGTAGCTTACTAACAAAAGGTTTAGAAAGATTAGGAACTGTTGTTAGTTGTGGAATTTGTAGTGAAAAATATTCAAAAGCACCTATTAAAGATGATACTGAATATATAGACAAAAGTCTTATAGGGCAAAGATTTGGGAAATTAGTAGTTGAAGAAGTATTTATGAAAACAGTTAATGAAAAAACTGAACAAAAACAAATGTACGCAAAATGTAAATGCGACTGTGGAAATACAACAGAAGTTTTAGTAACTAATCTAAAGAATGGAAAAACTTTAAGTTGTGGTTGTTTAAGACTTGAAAAGGTTAGAAAAACAAAATATTTATTAAGTGATGATTTTGTAGGTCAAAGATTTGGTAAACTGGTTGTAAAAAGATTTGATGACGAAAAGCACTTATGGGAATGTGAGTGTGATTGTGGAAATATAAAGTATTTAAAGAAAAGTAATCTAACAAATAATGGTTATAGAAGTTGTGGTAACTGTTACGGCAAAAAGACTAGAAATAAAAGAACAAAAGAAGAATTAAAAAAAGATAAAAATAAAAAAGGAGAATAGAAATTATGGAAACTAGATTATATCAAAAAGTTTCTTGGTATAAACCTCTTTATGTAGATATTGCTGATAAAAGTTATTTACTAGGAGATATATTTTTCTACAATGATAATGGAATAATTGTTGAAGTAGGAAATGGTTTTTTTGAAAATGCAGAAAGTCTAACAATAAAAGGAGAGGTTATTAGAAAAATAAAAATAGATTTGACTAAAAAACAAAATTTTATAGTAAAGTATAAAGATAAATATTATGCAGATGATGAAGTAAAATATGCTATATATATTTATGCTGATAATGTAGATTTACAATAT
>CATLFA010000075.1 GCA_949927585.1 uncultured Clostridiaceae bacterium | reverse complement strand
TTTATCAAATATAATATAAAAAGATGATAGATATCAATATAAAAAAGAAAAATTAAAAGAAGAAAGTAAAATAAGAAAAAAGCAATATATAAATAGAAAAGTAAAAGAGCTTAGAGAAGAAAAAAATAGAATAGAGGAAAGCATAAAACAGCAACATCTTCAAGCTACAAGAGAATTGTCAAGTGGATATCCTATAATAAGTAATAGAGCTTATAGAAAATGGAATGCATCAGCATATAAGTATAATAGTAGCAAAGGATGTTTTGAATTTGATAGAAAGTTAATAAGGAGTTATGGGGCACCAAAGTATATTAAGTAATTTTATAATCATAGTAAAAAATGAGTAGCATATATTTTAAAAGGTGATTAGTATGATTATATATAGAGAATTTGCAACTAAAGAAAAAAATATGCAAGAAACAATGAAAGAAATAATAACAAGATATATAATAGAAAACTCTTGCAACATATTTCAAACAGAGTTAAAATCAGACAAACTAGGAATAAACAATTCTATTATTAATTAAGCATCGAAAGGAGAAATAGAAATGGTAGATGCAAATAATAGAGCTTTGCTTGAATTTAATAATGATCCTATTTATCTAGGAAAAAATACACTATATAGAGTTGGAATTTATTTAAGATTATCAAGAGATGATGAGAATGCAGGGGATTCAGAAAGTATAATAAATCAAAGAGAATTTTTAACTAAATATGTAAAAAGTCAAAATAACTGGTTACTTGTGGATATATATATTGATGATGGATATACAGGTACAAACTTTAATAGACCTGACTTTATAAGAATGAAAAAAGATATTGAATCAGGCAAAATAAATTTAGTTATAACAAAAGACTTATCAAGACTGGGAAGAGACTACATAGATACAGGATATTATTTAGAAAAATATTTTCCAGCAAAAAGAGTTAGGTATATAGCAGTAAATGATGGAATTGATACATTTGAAAAAAATAATGGTAATAATGATATGGGAGCATTCAAGTCAGTAGTAAATGATATGTATGCAAAAGATATATCAAAAAAAGTAAGAACTGCAAAAAAAACGAAAGCAGAAAAAGGAGAGTTTATTGGTGCTTTTGCCCCATATGGTTACAAAAAACACCCTAATGATATTACAAAATTAATAATAGATGAAGAAGTTTCAGATGTAGTTAGATTTATCTTTTCCGAATATAACAAAGGAAATGGACTAGCATACATAGCAAGAAGGTTAAATGAAAAACAAATAGAATGTCCATCTATATATAAACAAAGGACTTGCAAATTTCATTGTAAAACATTTACTGGATTATGGGGACATGAAACAATAAAAAAAATATTAACTAATAGAGTATACATAGGTGAGCTTATTCAAAGAAAAGGCGAAATGGTAAGTTATAAAGTAAAAAAATATATTCAGTTACCTAAAAGTGAACACATAATAAAAGAAAATGCACACGAGCCAATAATAAGTAAAGAAGAATTTAATTTAGCTCAAAGTATATTAAAGGCTAAAATGCACAAAAGGCACGATAAAAATTATACAGACCATTTGTTATCAGGATTATTGTATTGCCCTAGATGTGGTAATAAGTATAGGTATCAAAAGCAAAATGGATTAAAAGAAGATATGGTGGCAGTATGTAGTGTTTATAATAGATATGGAAAAGAATATTGTTCAAGAGTAGCAATAAGAGAAAGCAAATTAGATAAGGCAGTAAAAGACGATTTAAAAACTATGGCTAAACAAAAATTAAATAATGATAAAATAATAAAATTAGATGAAGTAAATGCTATAAGAAAAGAAAAAACTAAAATAAGTAAATCTAAATTTGATTATGAAAAAAGAATAAATGAAATAAATAGAATTATAAAATCTACATATGAAGATAAAGTAAATGGAATATTATCATCTGAAGAATTTAACTTAATGATAGATGATTATAGAAAAGAAAAAGAAACATTATTACAAAAAGCTAAATTTTTAGAAGAACAATTAAATTCCTATGAGAATACAAAAGAAGATGAATTAATAAAAATTATAAAAAATATAACTAATTTTGAGAACATAGATAAAAAGACGATTATGAGCTTAATTGATAGAATAGAGATTATAGATTCAGAGAGTATAAAGATATATTATAAATTCTCTGAATAAAAAAATCTATCCCAATAGCAATGGGGACTGG
>CATLFA010000074.1 GCA_949927585.1 uncultured Clostridiaceae bacterium | reverse complement strand
AGTATTGATATTAAAAGGAAATATTTTTGATATAGAATTATTACAAAAAAGAATAGATGAAACAAGAGAAGAACTAGGTTATGATGATTATAATGGAGAGGACATAGTAAAAGAAGTATTAAAAAGATATGAAGAATACAAAGACATAATAAGATATATTCCATATAATAATTATGATTTAGAAGTGTAAAGGAGTGATTTAATTGAATTTTAAAGGAAATGATTTAGTAACATTGATTTTAATGATTAGTATAATAGGAGGGTTAGTTATATGAAACAAGAAATGACATATACATTTACTTATAAACTAGGAAATGGAATTATTGGGGAAGTTAAAATAAAAGCAGATAGTTTTTATAGTGCTTGTGATAAATTTGATGACTGGAAAGTTGAAAAAGGTTTAGATACTGATAAAGATAATGAAATAATTGATTTAAGTTATAGAGTAAGTGGACTAACAGATAGTTATTCCAAAGAACAATGTAATGTTAATAAAAACAGATATATTATAATTGATATGGAAACATTAAAAATTGATTTAGTTAAAAAAGATTTAAGTAAAGAATTAGTACCTTTTGATATAGCAGATACAATTATTACTCAAGATGAGAAAGAAATGGTAAATATGTTATGGAATATCATAGGAGATTATGAAAAAAATAAAAGAAAGGAAAAATAATATGGAAAATGAAAATTTAGAAAAAAAGCATAATATTATAATGTTAGATGAAGATTTTATAGGAACAGTAAAAAACCTAAAAGAATATTTCATAGACTGTTTAGTATATAATCTAACAACAGATGAAAATACGGACGATAAAATATCTAGTATTGATATGTTGGGAGATATATTAAGAAAATTACAAGAAGAGTATGACAATACAGTAGTTAGAGTATGTTACAACCCTATGGGAACATATTTTATAAATGACGGTTTAGATAAATAAATTTTTAAAAAAGTATTGACAAATAGTAATTATTATGGTATAATATAAATATAGTTAAGAAAGGAGTATTTATATGGGAAACATTTATATTATTGTTATGTTATGTAATGATGACGGTCATAGATATATTGATTATATCAATAAAAAATTTAATGATAAAGATAAAGCAATACAACAAATGATATTATGTGCTAGTGATGAGTTAAAGGGGTTAAAAGAAATTGAAGATGAAGATAATGAATATGATTATGTAAATTTTAAAACAGAATTCAATATTTATCACAATAAAAAAATTTTAACTCATTATGAAATAATAGAAATTACAAAATAATTAAAAAAAAAAGTATTGACAAATTTGATTATTTATGGTATAATATATTTATAGTTGATTAAAATAATAATATAGAAAGGAGAAAAATATGAGCAAAGTCGAATTTACAATATATAAAGATTTAGAAAGAGTAAATGCAAATAGTCTACTAATCAATAGTAGTGAAGAAGTTGCAAGTTTACAAGTTGGAAAGTTTTATTTAAGTTTAATGTGTTATGGAGAAGTAAGAGTAAACTATGGAGAAGAAACATATCGTTGTGCTGATGACTTTCCTCAAATAGTAACAGACTATTTTTTAGGAAAAATAAAAGATAAAGAATTATTAGAAAAACTAGATGATGAAATTTGGGTAGGAGATAATAATTGGTTTCAAGCAGAGTTATTTATTGAAGAAAAAAACAAGGAGTTTAAATTAAGAAGTGTTGATAGAGTAAATGATTATGCTGACACTTTTGATATAGAGGGTTGTTTAGAACATTGCGAATTATCAATGAGTGTTATGTTATATAATATTCTATTAGGACATTTAAAAGATTTAAAAAGAGATTATCAAGATGAAGTTGAAGAATTAAAAGAATTAGATTTAAGTAATTTATAGAAAGGAGTAAATATTATGGAAGAGAATAAAACTTTTGAATTATGTGATAATTGTGGTCAAGAAACAGAAATAAATGGAGAAGTAGGTGGTTATTGTAGCACTTGTGGTAAATTTTTAAAACCTTGTTCTATGTGTAATATGGACGAAGTAAATTGTAATGAATGTAAAATGAAAGTACCAAAGAAATTTGTTTTTATACTTATTGAAAATGGAATGTGGGATTATGAGCAGACAAATAATTGTACTGTATTTGATAGTTTTGAAAAGGCAAGAGAACAATATATAGAACAAATAAAACTTGCAAAAGAAGATATGCTTAATTTTGCAGATGAAAAAGATATTGATTTTGAAGAGAATAAAGATGACGCAGAAAATTTAGAATTCTCTATTTATGAAATAGGAGATTATACAAAAAATCATTGTGATATAAGTGTAAAGAAATTAGAAATATTATAGAAAG
>CATLFA010000073.1 GCA_949927585.1 uncultured Clostridiaceae bacterium | reverse complement strand
TGCAGAACGAAGAGAAAAACTTCATACTGCAGATATCAACAGAAAAGCTTATTGGCTGCAACAGCAGCAGGCTTAAACCACCTTATAAGCTTTCCTAAAAAAGTCCAAGTTCACTTTGGGCAGGACAGTGGTGAAACAGATTCAGAAGGCTTGATAGAATATGAAAATCTTGTACCTGGGAATTATCAGATATTAGTAAAATCAAATAAAGAGGAATAGTATGTCTGAAAATAATGAAGAAAAGGAAGATAAAAACATTATTAATATTTCATATAGAGAAATAGATTCGAAGTTGATTAATTTGAGTATGGAAAAAGATAATGAAATCATAATTAGAACTGTAAAACATATTGATTCGGAGTAAACATGAATTATTGGTTTGACCTTGGCAGTAAAGAATTATATAAAAACTCAGAAAGATTAAATTCGGATGTTTGTTTTTTTATTTCTAAATCATCAAATGAGGTTCATTCAGGAATTCATATATATTCAGATGATTTACGAGATAACAATTTAAGAAATATTTTATTAAATGGGGAAATTGTTTCCGCAAATATTACAGATGATTACTATAAATTAGAAGGAATTGATGAAATAGATACAGATAATTATCTTTTGTTAAAGCATATTATTAATGATCAAAATAATAAGAAATTTATTTTTTATTTATTATATACACATTTATTACCTGCAAATTATTATAAATTTGCAAAACTGAAAGAAAATGATGAATACGAATTCAAAGATAAAGTTAATAAAGATTCAATAGACAAATATACGGTCTTTGAACATTCCTATCCATTTTATGTAATTCCAGAAATTAAACTTCTAAAAGGAACTGATATTGATATTGTAGGTACAAACATAGTAAAAGGATATGTCGGAAAAGTTAAAATAACTAATAAAAAAAATGTTCTTCATTATATTATTTTAAGCATTAAAGAAGAAGGCTTTAATCCTGCAACAGTGGAATGTCTTATGAATAAACAGGACATAAAACTATCTGACATACAATGCAATGGAAACCCGGAAGAAATTAAAGTCAAAAAAGATGCTTTTATTTATAATTTGAATCATCACAAATTTGCAAAATTGGATAAGGATTGTACTTTTAAATTTATAGATTATGATTCTTCAAAAAAACAGGTAAAAGTAGAAATTCAAGGTAAGATAATGACAGAAATAGAAGAAGGTTTTATACTTGCTAAAGAAACAGAAGGAAATGTTTACTTTTGTCGAAAAGTAACAGACAAAATATATGCAGCCATTGCAAACACTGAAAAAGAGAAATCAGAGCCACCCCAGGAAAGATTAAGGGAGTTTTTACAGAATTATTATCCACTTTCTGAAATTTCAAGTGAAGATAAATCAATAAAAGAAAATATTATTGAAATAGATGAAGATGTTATTTCCAAACTAGGCGGAACAAAACAACGTAAAATAAAAGAAGTCTTAAAAAACTATTCTATAGAGTCTAAAGAAAAGAATTATATTCTGATTAACAAAAAAAACATTGTAAATATAACAGATAGATTAAATTTAACTGCTAATAAAGACTGTAATTTATTCTATTATGATAAAGATACAAAAGTTAAAAAAATTGAGATAGAAGATAATTTTAATAAAATAAGAGATAAACTGAATACTATTGAAAAAGATATATGTAAATTAAATAATAAAAATATAAGATTTTTTGTTTCTCATTTTGTAGAAAATGAAGGAAGTGGGAAGCTATTACATTATAAGGTAATGCTTTTAGAAAAAACAGATGAAAACAAAGTTTGTAAAGCAAAGTTATATATTTCGGATGCAGTTAAAGAAGAAGTATATATAGATGAAGATGATATAATTGAAATATACTCAAATGCTACAGTAACAGGTTCTTCTTCAAAAAAGAAAGGCTTGATTTGTTATAAAAATGATATACCGTATTCAATTTTAGAAGAAAATAAACAAATAGATTTAGTTGCAGTTGAATCTTTCAATACTTTTTATAATTTATATAAAGAATTATTAAAAAATGAAAATGTAGAAAAAATCCAAATCCATAAGGATGGAGATCTTGTTACAGTTAAAATTGATAAAAATATAAACTTAGAATTTTCTATACAGGTTGATAAAAATAACCTTATAACAAAAGTGCAGACAGATACAATATTAGGACATATGGCAAAACAAAGTGATAGAAAATATGTTGATATTGCTTTGTTTACTTTTAACAAAGCTGATTTTAAATGGTTTCAATGGAAAATACCTAGCGGAACACAATTATTTAAAACAGTTTTAGTTGAAGATTCTTTTAAAAAACAGTTTCTTTCAAATCGTTCAATAATCAACCTAAAGCCTTCTGCAAATTTTGCTGGATTTTCACAAATTGTATCGGTAACATTTCGTGTTTGCATTTATATTGTCCTGCCCAAAGTGAACTTGGACTTTTTTAGGAAAGCTTATAAGGTGGTTTAAGCCTGCTGCTGTTGCAGCCAATAAGCTTTTCTGTTGATATCTGCAGTATGAAGTTTTTCTCTTCGTTCTG
>CATLFA010000072.1 GCA_949927585.1 uncultured Clostridiaceae bacterium | reverse complement strand
GTAGTTCTAACCATTTACTATTTATTTTATTTATGATTTCATTCTGTCTATTTATTAACTCTTCTTTTAACATACAATATCACTCCTTACTCTACACAATATTCTTCTTTTAATTTATCAATAATCTCTTGAATAAAATCTAGTGCATTGCTAGTGTTCTCTTCGTCTACTATCTTATTGTATTCCTCTCTAATAATTTTTAAAACTTTGTTAGTATCTTCCATACTAATACCACCTTTCTAACTTTTTCTATATTATATCATATATTTTTTAATTTGTCAATACTTTTTTAAGATATTTGGAAGAAGATTTTTAATCTTCTTCTTCCTCTTCTTCGTCATCTCCATAATATTCATTGTATTTTTCTTTATCTTCGCATTCTAAATATTGTTCTATATCTTGATATGCTGTTTTATAGTATATTATACTATTAAGTGTTTCTTCACTAAAACCATTTATTCCAGTTACAATATCTAGCTCCTCCTCACTTGCTATTCCTCTTTCTACTAAATAATCATAGATTTCGTTTTCGTCCATAATCATTCTCCTTTCAACTTTTTTCTTATTATATCATATAAAATATTATTTGTCAATACTTTTTATAAAAGTTTTTAAATTTTTATTCTGTAATTTCTCTTTCAATTATTTCATAATCAAAAGTATCTCCATTGTCTAACTCAATGTAAAACTCTGTATCATATATTCTTTCTTTTATAATTGTATTTCCATTCTCTTCTGTGTCTTGTTTTATTTCCTTAATAACCTCTTGTAACTCTCTTTTTGCACTTTCCATATTTGTTTTAACTCCAAATTTACTAACTATTGCATTTGCTGGGTTGCTGTCTGTTTCTTCTACTCCTTTAATAATAAAAATTTTCTCCATATATTTTCATTCCTTTCTTGTAGCCTTTAATCAAACTACATTCTTATTATATCATATTATATGTCATTTGTCAATACTTTATTCATAAAAATTTCAAAATTTTAAAAATTTAAAATCTACATTATATATTGTAGGAAATAAAAATTATGATATTCAAATAATAAAGATTTCAAAATACAAAAAATATAATTGTATATTACGGAAAATTCGGCACAATTTTTTATTCTCGTATTTACTGTCAAAACACAAGTATTTCCAAACATTCAAAATTCCATTTATGGAGTTTTCCACAACATTGTGGATAACTATGTGGATAACTTTTATAATTACTGCTTTTATATTTCAATTTAGAACGGTTTTAATATTAAGATATATAATTTACCATTCCTATCATTAAAATCGCTCTACGGTCATTCTCGTTAGTTACATAACCAAATTTTATAAACACTTTCATAATCTAGTTTAAATATTTCTGCTAATTTTTTGAATATTCTCTCTCTTACTAAACTATCTCTTACACCAATATATACATATATATCTTTACCATTATACATTGCACAATATAAATCACAAAATGTTACATTCCTATTTATTTCCTCTCCCAAATCATCTGTTGGGAATTCCCTTTTATAATAATCATAAATCTTTTCTTGTCTTATTTTCCTCTCTGTTTCACTTATTCCCATACTATCTACTCCTTTTCTTTTTATTATAACTATATTATACCATATTATATACAATTTGTCAATACTTTATTCATATTTTATTAAGATTTTTCTATTTATTATTTTTTCTATATATCAATGGGCGAGTTTAATTTAAAAGGTCGCTTTCCACCAAATACATTATACCACAATACATACTATTTGTCAATACTTTTTTAAAATTTTTTAAATCGAACATTTGTTCGTTTAACTATACAACCTTTAGGTTTACATAATAACTTACAAATAATAATCGAACATTTGTTTGTTTTATGTTATTACCATTATGAGAACATTTGTTCTATAACAATTACTCCGTATTCTTATAGCCTATACTACACCTATATCTTCATATATTTACATAATAACTTTCAATAATATTTATATTATGTAACATTGCACAAAACATATATTTCACGCAATGTCTATTTTACAAATACTTGTTTGGTATCATCAGCCATAATGTAGTTAGTAGTAGTGTTGTATTGATTTTGTGTTTTAAATATTATGTAAAGTTAGTGAAAATGATATACATAATATATTAACAGTAATTAGTTTACCATAATGTTTTGTGTATTTTTTAGTTTACATAATGTATTTACACATTTTTCAGTAGATTTCACTATTTGTTTCTCGTGAAACATTTTGGAATTTAAAAATTAAAGATTAAAAAATTGAGAATTAAAAATTTAAAATGTAAAAATTAAAGAATAAGAATTTAAAAATTGAGAAATTAAAAAATGAAAATCTAAAAAATAAAAAATAGAACATTTGTTTAAAATAGAACTTAAAAAACATTTGTTCGTATTTTAAAAATTAAAAAATTGGAGTGGAGAAGTATAGAACATTTGTTCGATTTTGAAAAGTTAAGAATGGTGGGAATTGTGAACAGTTTTCGATTTCAAAAATTTAAAAATTTTTTATTTAAAAGAGGAGAGGAGCAACAATTACTCCGTATTCTTCCCCACCAAACAACCGTTTTCTACACTCTCCTTACACTC
>CATLFA010000071.1 GCA_949927585.1 uncultured Clostridiaceae bacterium | reverse complement strand
CTGACAAGACCAGTCTGCATGACCTCTTCGACAAATCGAATTTCAAAAATGTCAATGTTCTCTATGGTTCAAGTGAACCGAATTTATTTAATTTTTAACCCCGTCCATTTTTTAGTGGACAGTAGTGTAATTTTTATATCAGCGAATAAATTGATTTTATATTCAATATTATTGTGCAGTGTATCTATTACGACTCTATTAATATATATTATTTATATAAAAAACAATATTAAAGATTGTTCTCTTGTCAAGGTAAAGAAAGATTTTTCTTATTCGAAAATATTATTGAAATATTCCGGATGGAACATGATTGGAGTTTTAGCTGGATTGTTTCGCAATCAAGGTTTGATAATTCTTTTAAATGTATATTTCAATCCAATTGTAAATGCCGCTCAAACAATTGGACAACAAATATATGGGGTTGTCAATCAACTTATTTCTAATGTATATATAGCTTCTCGACCTCAGATTACAAAATATCATTCACAAAGAAATGATATTAATATGTGGCGATTGATATTTTTAAGTGGTAAAATCGCATATTTTCTTATGCTTATTATTGTTATACCGTTATTTATTTGTATAGATTTTATTTTACATAAATGGTTAGGTAATGTGCCGCCATATACTTCAATTATATGCAGACTCCTTCTTATATCTTTATTGATAGAAACATTTACTAATCAGTTGTTCGGAGGATTTCAAGCAACCAATAGATTAAAAAAAGTCCAAAGTATATCAAGTACTATATTATTATTGAATATTCCTTTCTCTTATTTGATATTGAAATTCTATACAGTTGTTCAACTGCCATATTTAGTGATTATAATTATATCTATATTATATTCATGTTCAATAATATATGTTGCAAGAATCGATTTATGTATGTCTGTCAGAATGTTCCTTAGGGAATTATTTATACCAACTTTCCTAGTATTAATAACCGCTCCTATAATTCCCGTAGTAGTCTTCTTATCAATAAAAGAAGGGTGGTCGAGTTGTGTCGCAACTATTCTATCGTCAATAGTCAGCGTGTTTATTTGTATTTGGATATTTGGTATAACCCGTTGTGAGAGAAATAAACTTAAAACAATCATAAAAAGAAAACTAAGATGAAAACGCCTAAAGTAATAGCAGAGATAGGTTGTAATCATAAAGGAGATATGTCCATAGCCAGAGAATTAATAATGACAGCTGCAACTTATTGTAAGGCAGATGTGGTGAAATTTCAGAAAAGATGTAATAAAGAATTATTAACTGAGGAGGAATACAACGCGCCTCATCCCCATCCGGAGAATTCTTATGGTCGTACATATGGTGAGCACAGGGAATTTCTTGAATTTGATTTGGATCAGCACAGGCAGTTGAAAAGCTGGTGTGAAGAATTTGGAATAGAATATTCTACTTCTGTATGGGATCTTACTTCAGCCAAAGAAATATGTACTTTGCATCCTAAACTAATTAAAATCCCGTCGGCGTGTAATTTAAATAAACCGTTACTGGAATATTTATGTGATAATTTTCCCGGTGAAATACATCTGTCGTTCGGTATGACTTCGAGAGACGAAGAGAATAAAATTATTTCATTATTTGAGGCGAAAGGAAGGAATAAAGATCTGGTAATATATGATTGTACGTCAGGCTACCCTGTACCTTTTCAGGATATTTGCTTATTGGAAATCCTAAGATTAAAAGAGCTGTATGGTGATAAGGTTAAAGCTATTGGATTTTCTGGGCATCATTTAGGCATTGCTGTTGATGCGGCTGCCGTGGCTCTTGGTGCTGAATGGATTGAGCGGCATTATACATTAGATAGGACTTGGAAAGGGACAGACCATGCCGCTTCTCTTGAACCGGATGGAATAAGAAAATTGGTACGTGATGCTAAAGCCGTGGCTAAGGCATTGCAATATAAGAAAGAAGATATTTTGGATATTGAGAAGGTACAGCGAAATAAATTAAAAAAGAATCAAATAAAATGGTAACTGCATTTATACCGGTTAGAGGAGGTAGTAAATCAATACCTTTAAAGAATATTAAACTTTTCTGTGGTAAACCTCTTGTCTGTTGGAATATAGAAGCTCTTGAAAACTGTCCTTGTGTGGATGAAATTATCGTAGCAACAGATTCTCCCGAAATAGGTAACGTCGTATTGGCAGGCGGATATAAAAAGACAAAAATATTTTGGCGCTCTGCAGAAAATGCATGTGATACGGCAAGTACAGAAAGTGTGATGTTGGAATATATTAATAATATGAGATTATCACCTTCTCATGTATTTATTTTGGCTCAGGCTACATCTCCATTAACTCAATCTATTCATTTTAGAGAGGGATTGCAATTATTTGAAACCGGGCATTTTGACTCTCTTTTATCGTGTGTGAGAAATTTTCGTTTCTTTTGGAATGAAAATGGTACAAGCAAAAATTATGATTTCCTTAAACGCCCTCGTAGACAGGAATTTAGTGGAACGTTAATGGAAAATGGCGCATTTTATATATCTACTGTAGGCAATATTTTAAAATATAAAAACAGGCTTGGGGGGAATATCGGCATATATGAGATGCCGGAATATACGGCTTTTGAAATTGATGAACCGGATGACTGGATTATCATGGAAAATTTAATGAGGAAGC
>CATLFA010000070.1 GCA_949927585.1 uncultured Clostridiaceae bacterium | reverse complement strand
AATGTAATTATTTTAAAAAGAATATATAAAAAATTAAAAAACAAAGTTATATTATATAGAATAAACATAGAAGAATAAATAATATATAAAACAATAAAATGCACAAGTAAAAATAATTCTTAAAAAATATTGACAAATAAAATCTAATGAAATATAATACCAATATAATAAAGAAAAAGAGTTACTAAACTGCAATTTAATAACTCTTACAATATAAATACTAAAGCATTTATACAATATGCACAACTATTATAACACACAAGTAAAAAAAATGCAAAAATATTTATATCTTTCTTTATTAAATAAATAAAGAAGGAGGTTATAGAGTATGGAAGATTACTATGTAAATAAAAATACTCAAAAAACAGGAGAACATGAAGTTCATACTGGAAGTTGCTATCGTCTGCCAAATACTATGAATAGAATTTACTTAGGAAATTTACAGTCTTCTAAGGAGGCATTAAAAAAAGCACAAGAATACTACTATGATATTGATGGATGTTATTATTGTTGTCCAGAAATACATAATAAATAAGTGAAAAAGTAGTAAAAAAGAGGTGAGCTAAAACCTCATCTCTTTACTTAAAAATGGGGGGAAAACTTTTGGAAAAGTTATGGAGTATTGCAAATATTTCTCTTGGAGCAATAATAAGTAGAAAAAAAGCAAAAACAGAAATTGAAATAAAAGCTAAATACAAATTATTTTCTATGAAATCGTACGAAGAAGACTTAGAAAAGAAAGAATATGAAGACTTTGAAAGTAATGATATACTAAATGATAAATTAGTAAAAGAAGGAGACTTAATATTTAGGTTGTTATATCCTTTAAAAGTAGCATATGTTACAAAAGAATTAGAAGGACTATTAGTACCTTCACAATACTGCATTATACGAGTAACAAATAAAAATTATGATGCGAAGTTCTTGAAATGGTATTTAGAAAGTACAGAAGTAGATAAGCAAGTAACACCATTTTTAATGAATACGGTAATGCCATTAATTACTGTAAAATCAATAAAAGAGCTAGAAATTCCAAAAGTAAACTTAGAAAAGCAAAATTTAGTAGGAAAAATAATAATGAACTGGTACAAAGAAAAAAGACTAGTAAAACAATTGCTAATAGAAAAAGAAAAGTATTATAATGAAAATATAAAAAAATTATTAGGGGGAAAATAGTGATGGAAGGAAAAGAACTACAAGATAAAATAAATGGAACATTATGGGCAGCATGTGATACTTTAAGAGGATCTGTACCAGCGGAAAATTATAAAGAGTATATATTAGCAATGTTATTTGTTAAATTTGTTAGTGATACATATAAAGAAAAAAAAGAAGAACTTATAAAAAGATATAATGGAGATGAAAAAAGAGTAAAGAGAGCATTAGAATGGGAAAAGTTCAAGTTAGAAGACACATGTACATTTGACTATCTATATGAAAATAGAAATAAAGATGATATAGGAGACATTATAAATAAAGCATTAGAAAAGATAACATCATTAAATGGTACAAAATTAGCAAATTTATTTTCTATTGTAGACTATAATAACGAGAATGTGCTAGGGCAAAAAAAGGAAAGAAATGCAATTTTAAAAACATTATTAGAAGACTTTAATGACCCAATATTAGACTTACGACCAAGTAAGATAGGAAATCAAGATGTTATAGGAAATTCATATGAATATTTAATAGCTAGATTTGCAGGAGATGCAGGAAAAAAAGGAGGGGAATTCTATACTCCACCAGAAGTTTCTACACTTTTAGCTAAATTAGTAAAACCACAAAAAAATGAAAGGATATATGACCCTACATGTGGTTCTGGTTCACTACTATTAAAAGCATATAAAGAAGCAAACACAAGTACAGTAAGCATATATGGACAAGAAATGAATGGCTCAACATATTCACTTTGCAGAATGAATATGTTTTTACATGACGTAAATGATGCACATATAGAATGGGGAGATACAATTTCAAACCCAAAGCATAAAGAAGATGATGTACTAATGAAATTTGATGTAATAGTATCAAATCCACCATTCTCATTAGATAAATGGGCAAAAGGATTTGAAGCAGGAAATAATAATGTATTAGTCGATGGAAAAAAACAAAATGAATTCAAATTTGAAGCATCAATGGATGAGCATAACAGGTTTGAATATGGAGTACCTCCAAAATCAACAGGAGACTATGCATTTATTTTGCATATGTTAAAATCTCTTACAGATGAAGGAAGAATGGCAGTAGTGTTACCACATGGAGTATTATTTAGAGGTGGGGCAGAAGGAAAAATAAGAGAAAAAATATTAAAAGAAAATTTAATAGATGCAGTAATAGGCTTACCAGAAAATTTATTTTATGGAGTAACAATACCAGCGGCAATAGTAGTATTTAAGAAAAATAGAGAAAGAAAAGATGTACTATTTATAGAAGCAAGTAGAGAATATGAAAAAGGCAAAAATCAAAATAAGTTAACGAGTGAGAATATAGAGAAAATAGTCAAAATATATGAAAACTATAAAGAAGTAGAAAAATATTCACATATAGCAACATTTGAAGAAATAAAAGAAAATGAATTTAATTTGAATATAAAAAGATATGTAGACACATTTGAAGAAGAAGAGGAAATTAATATAGAGGAAACAAAAAGTAATATAAGAGCTATAGAGTTTGAAATAAAGGA
>CATLFA010000069.1 GCA_949927585.1 uncultured Clostridiaceae bacterium | reverse complement strand
TCACTTTTATAATAATCTTTCAAACCTTTCTGTTCTTTTGAAATATACTGAAAATTATGTATTTTATTTATCCCTCTTATAAATTCTAAAATATTTTGAGCATCGCTCTTTTTTATATTATTTAATAATTTTTTATCATCTATACTTGAAAAAAAGCTTTTGTTCTTCTCAAATTCATGCTTATTATGTTCACAGTATTCTCTAAACTCTTTTCCCCACTCTTCTCTATTTAAAATATCTTTTATTTCTAATTTTCTATTTTTTATAACCTGTTCTCTATCATATTTCTCCCATCTTTTAAGCTCATCATAATATTCTGGTTTCTCTGTATTATATCCTAGAGTACATGGTATAAATTCAGTAGTACAAGTATTTTTATTATTTTTTATATTATATTCCATTAACTTGATAATATCTTTTATCAAGTTATCATCGTATTCAGCACATCTAATTTCCAGTAGATAACACAATATTTTACTATATAGTTCTATCATATATAGATTATTTTTTATTTCTTTTCTCATTTCTTTGAGTGCTTCTTCTATTTCATTATCCTTTTTCCCCAAAAAGTTTGTTACAACTTCAAATGGACTTCCTTTTCCATATATATCATTTTGATCTTTTTTATTATATGTATCTAATATTCTCTCTATATCTTCTAAGTCCATAATTGAATATTGTACTAGCTTATCAATAAATTTAAATCCTAATATTTCTATTTTATCATCTCTTACAGTTATGTTTATCAATCCAAATGTACCTAATAAAGTACTCCAATCATATAATTTCATATTTTCTTTATACATAATAGTCACATGTAATAAATATATTAATATATTGTCTAGTAATTTATTATAGGTATTTCCATCATAATTTTTATATCTCCCCTTTATTTCTTCTACTTTTTCTATTATAGTTTTAAATTTAGAAATACAAATTTTAAGAGTTCTTATATTTTTATAATTGAATCTTTGCATTATTTCAATTATTTTATATTTATTATTTTTTATTATTGTTGAAACTATCTGATTATTTTCTTTATCACATATGTAATCTAAAATTATATTTATGTTCGGATTATAATATATTACTTCTCCTATTAACTTTTCTTTTATTTCATAATATATTTTATTTTCATATAATCCTCCCTTTTCTGCCATCTTATCTTCATTAGCAACTAATATAGTTTTTACATTTTTATGTTCTACTAATTCATTTATATATCCTAATAATTCTGTGATAGGAATCATACATCTTTCTAGATCATCAAAAATAATAATATACTTAGCAATTTCTTGAAACATTTTAATTATATCCGTTATGGATTCTCTTTTTTCTAAAGAATTAATATAAGTCTTGGCTCCAGCTATTAACATTCTTGAAGTCTTGTTTTCATTACTATTTAATATACTATTCTCTATTATAGAATACATTATTTTATTTTCTATCTGTGTTATATCTTTTATTCCATACAATGACATATATAGTATTCCTTTATATTTGCTAGTTTCCTTTATCTCTTCTTGTATCTTTCCTTTCAAACTGTTTCTGATGAAGAAAGTTTTTCCTACTCCCCATTTACCATCCATTAATATAGCATATTCTGTATCTTCTTTTCTTATATATCTTAATATTAATTCACAAATTTCTTTATCTGTTATATATATTTGTTTACTCTGTTCTTTCATATGTTCTTCTAGTTTTTCTTTTATTTCTTTATCCATTTTCTACCTCCATTTTATATTTTATATCATAGGTAATTTAAAGCAACAATAATTTTAACATTATTCGCTCAATACCTTGTAATTAATATAAATATAAGTTTAAATACACAACCGATTGGAGGTGAAAATATGAATTCAAAATCTATACTAGCTCTATACAATGGAGAATATACCTGTATTGAAAAAACTATTCCAAAAGATTCAAAATATGACAAAACATTATCTAAATGCACTAATCCTCAAGAAAAATTAGCTCAATTAGTAGATAAAGAAACTTTTGCTTTAATCGATAAGACTTTAGAATGTCAAAGTGAATTGTCTGCTATTGAATTTGAATATCATTTTCCATATATTGCTCCATTTCTTTTTTATTTTTACAGAATTATACCACTCTCTGTAAATTATTTAACTACATTCTTTATAAAAATGTGTCTAAGTCTGTCAGGTCTCGCCCTAACTGTGACCAAAGTGTGACAATTTCACCACAAATGCACAAAAAAAGCACTCGCTGAAATCTAGCAAGTGCTTTATATTTTGTTGGTTGCGGGGGTAAGACTCGAACTTACGACCTTCGGGTTATGAGCCCGACGAGCTGCCAACTGCTCCACCCCGCGATATATTAAATTGTGTTTTTTGTACTGCTTTATTAGTATAACCTCAAACATTTCATTTGTCAACCCTTTATGTGATTTTTTTTGTTTTTGGTTTTCTTACCTCATATATTATATGAAAAAATAAAGAAAATTATACCACATTTACCTATTTTTATTAGATAAATATGGTACCTAAATTATTTGTTTATTATTAATTCCATTCCGCAATATTCACATGCCTTTATTTCTGTATCACTTATGTGATTTATTCCTCCACAGCATTCACATTTTACTATTCTCTCATGTTTCTTCTTTTCTATTTGTTCTTTAACTTTCTTTTTATATATTATTTTATTATTTTTATATTCTATTT
>CATLFA010000068.1 GCA_949927585.1 uncultured Clostridiaceae bacterium | reverse complement strand
TCTTTAGGATTCTGCAACATTAAGTAGATCAAATCATAATATTATTGACACCATTGGTATTTAGCATATCAGCAAAATTGATTAACGATTACTTTCTATAACTCAACCCAAGATAACTATAAATTATCAGCGTATGAGGTGATAAATATTAACAAATCATGTTTTGTAATTATGGGATTTGGAATTAAAAATAATATCAATCTTGATTTAACATATAACGAAATAATAAAACCCTGTATATTAGAAAATGATCTGATTCCGTTTCAACTCTATAAAGAGTCAAAATACAATGCATTTAGATGTGATGAAATTTCCGGAACGACTTCAATTGACTATAAATTTGTAACGTGTTTAAATGGTGCAGACATAGTTATTGCTGACATAAGTACCATGAATAACAATGCTATATATGAACTTGGCGCTCGTCATGCGTTAAAGCCTCGCTCAACAATACTATTGTGCGCTAAAGAAAATGCAAATGATTTTAAATTTTTTGATATTACATATGTTCCAATTATCTTTTATGACCACAATGGTCTAAAATTAAACAATAATATTATTCAAGAAACTAAGAGTAAATTGAATAATCTACTCGAATTTTGCATAAATTCTGCTTCTTCTTTGCCAGATAACCCTATTCATAGGGCACTCCAAGAAAAAAAGGAGCATGATAAAATAGACTATGAGAATGAAAAAGAATCTGCATATTCCTTATATAATCGTAGTCGAAATAAGCTTGATAATAACGAATATGAAGAAGCATTACCTTTGCTAGAAGAGTTATATCAATGCTGTCCTTCCGAAGAAAATCTTTTACTATTAGTTTTATGTCAATACAAAATATCAGAAAACAAACGAAGTTGCAAATCTTTAATAGATTCTCTTAATTTTATTCTAAATAATATAAATGTTGAAACGTGTTGCTCTGAACAAGTTTTCGGAAGATTAGCAGCGATAAGCCTAAGAATATATAATATATCTAAAGACGAAGAATACTACTATTCAGCTTTAAAGTACTATAGAAAAGGCTCCGAATACAGTTCACTAAACCTGTACTGTCCTAGAAACTATTGTGCTTTATTGTTTAGAATATATGAAATAACCGATGATATTAATATTATTCGTGAATATTATTTTACAGCCAAACATTATGCAAAACTATTTGTTAATTCAATGGTTTCAGCTTTAAAAAACGGAAACTACGAGCAACAGTTGTACTATTTCTTCAATAAAAATGATCTAAAAGCGCTTATTTCAGGTGATTATAATAGTTGCTTAACTTCACTTGAAAGATTAAATGACAATGATATATCTCAAAGACAAGTTAAGACAATTAAAGAAGGGACACAAAAATTAAGTGAAGATATAAAGAAGATGGAGGAGTTAGTTAATTTTTTTTAGGTTTAAAAAGAGATAATAATTAGTGACCTGTCCAACCCAAACAGAAATTTGTTTGTTTACTGTTTCATTATTAAAGAAATCATCAATATTTGACAGGTCAAATGGCTTGGTTTTACTACTAAATTTACCCCCTGTTATTATACCTTCTTCTCTTACACCCAATTCGTTTATTATTAAAAGTGGCAAATCATTTAGTATTCCAATAGTACCTTCAATATGGCAAAATGGGCTAGTTAGTGCTTGTCCAGAAACATTTTCTTCTTTAGAATGAAAAAACATAGAACTATTTATTGCTCCTTTTTTCTTTGTGCCTTGATCTATAAATATTTGCTTAAAGCCAATAATTATTATTCCATAGCATTGTCTGATCATACCTTTTAAATAGTTGATAGAATCAGTAAGATCATAATTGTCTGCTTGTAATGTTACAGTCTTGAAATCAAATTCATCTAGCTTTTTTTGAAGGCAATCTATAAATTGCTGGTGCGCATCCAAAAAGGGATTTGGTCTACTTAAAAAAACTAATATTTTTTCGTGTGTCATACTAATAACCTCTTCAATTTATTTTTTTAAAAAGCTAATATGCTTTCTTTTTGCCTGATCTGCCACATGTGATAAATCGGGGAATATAAAATACTCTTTGTAATCCATCAAATCTAATATTCTTTTAAAATATTCTTTTTTGTCACTTGGTATAATAATCTTATATATTGTTTTGTCATCACATAAATCAAATAATTTTTTTGAAGAATCATGTATAGTAAATGCCGCCCTTTGTACATATAATCTTATGTCATTGCTTGTAGAGTAGCATGCTAAAATCTTGTCAGTCTGTGTGTGTTTAAGAAAAGCTGGTTTTAGTAGTTCCATAGCACTAGATGAGTCTATCGGATATACATACGGATCAAAGCCTTGGTTCATATTTAAAAATTCTGGTACAATGATAGTTATGCATGCATCAAACTGATTATAGTTATTTTTAAAATCTGAAGCGAAAAATAATGCAACTAGCGGAGAGTATGACCAGTCAAGCAATCTAGTAGGTAACCCGTAGTGCTGCATTAATGATAACCACAAATCATACGAGTTTTTGGAAATGTGTTGTGTCATTATTTGGTTGGCACCATGGTAAAAAGAGTGACATAAAACCTGCTCATGTGATAAGTTACCGTTCCGTTTTATAGCTGGTACAACCTCCCATTCAGAATTGGCTTGTCCACGATACCAAAGCGAGGGTGTTGTAGTCATCTTATTCATATATGATGAATTCTCAATAATAGCAGTGTATATATCCTCTATGATACAGAACAAATCCTCAATATTATTCGCCGTGTATGTACTAGCATTTTTAATCATATAAATCTCCTCTTAATTTAAACGTTTTATATTATCCAACTATCAACTTACAATAATTTATAGTTATCTT
>CATLFA010000067.1 GCA_949927585.1 uncultured Clostridiaceae bacterium | reverse complement strand
AAAAAATATTGTCAAAATCTTACATATTTTATCTAATTATTACCTTAATTTAAAAACTTTTAAACTATACAATTACTTTGATTTGTAACTTCCATTATTATTCTTATATTATTAAGCAGTATTTTTGAAATTGATATACTTATAAAAAGTAGTGCCTATATTACATTATTATTAGTATACTATGAGTTTTTCCATCATCTATTAATTTAATTTGCTTATCTTTTATTTCTTGTCCATCTGATATAAATTTGTCAATTCCCATATTTTTATTATTTGTATTTTCTACTTTTATATTATAAATGCTATCTCCATATTTATATGTTATGCTATATTCTTTCCATGAACTTGATATACATGGATTTATTTTTAATATCCCTTTTTCTATTTTTAAACCTAAAATATATTGTATTCCTGCTATTAGCATCCAACTTGATGAACCTGTATACCAACTCCATCCTCCTCTTCCTGCTAAATTTTCATGACTATATATATCAGCTACAACTACATATGGCTCAACTTTATATTTTTGCGCTGCTTCTCTAGTTTTTGAATGTTCTATTGGATTTATCATTCTAAATAGTTCTACCGCTTTATCTCCAAAACCAAGCATTGCTTCTGCAATTATTGCCCATATTGCTCCATGTGTATATTGTCCTCCATTTTCTCTTGTTCCTGGTATATATGATTTTATATAACCTGGCTCTAATTTACTTTTTTCAAATGGCGGATCTAGTAACTTTATTAGACCGTTTTCTTTATCTACTAAATGATTTTCTAAACTTTCCATTGAGATATATTTTTTATCATTATCTCCTGCATTTGATATTGTTGCCCAACTTTGTGAAATTCCATCTATTCTACATTCTTCATTTTGAAGACTTCCTAGTACATTTGCATCATCCATAAATGCTCTTTTATACCAGCGTCCATCCCAGCCCTCTGTATTTAATGCTTTTTTTAGTTTTTCTGATATTTGTTTATACCTTTGTATTCTATCAAATTCTCCAAACTTATACTTTTCACTATTTACTTTTAACTCTTCACTTTTTGTAGTTTCTCCGCCCTGACTCAAGGTTTGTCCCTACATTTTGTTTTTCATTTAGAACATCATTTTTATTATCAATATCCCAACTTCCGTTTTACTTCTTCCATTATTGGTATAAATCTATTTAAAATATCATACAAGAAAAATCCTAACCATACACTTTCTCCTTTGCCTTTATTTCCTACTGTACTCATCCCATCATTCCAGTCACCTGAGCCTATTTTTGGCAAATCATGTTCTCCAAAATTTAGAGATTTTTCTATCGCTCTTATACAATGTTTATATATGCTTTCTTTTATTTCACTTTCTTCATATAAATCATATCTTTCATCTGCTGTTTCATCTAATATATCTCCTTTTTTATATGGAACTTCTATATCTAAAATTGAATAGTCTCCTGTTAAGTTTATATATTCTATTGTCATATATACTAGCCACAATAAGTCATCTGAAAATTTAGTTCTTATTCCTCTTTTATTTTCATCATGCCACCAATGTTCTACATCCCCTTCTATAAATTGATGCTTAGCATGTTTTAGTATTTGATTTTTCATAAAATTAAAATCATAATATTTTATTCCTAGAGTATCTTGAAGTTGATCTCTAAATCCAAAGGCTCCTCCAGATTGGTAGAAACCTGTTCTTCCCCACAACCTACAACTAATTGTTTGATATGCAAGCCAACCATTTAATAATATATTAAAAGATTCGACTGGTGTTTTCACATGAATTTTTCCTACTAATTCTCTCCAATATTTTTTTACATTTTCTAATTCACTTATACAATTAGAAATTTTACTATATTTATAGCTATTATCTAATGCATCTATTTCACTTTCATTTGTTCCAAATATAAATGAAATATCTTTTTCTTCAAATGCTTCTAATTCAACTTCTATTTGAATTGCGATTATAGGCTCTTTTCCTAATGAATCTTCATTATTTAAACTAACTTTCTTTAATGATTCTGGATTTGATAATGTTCCATTTCCTATAAATGATTTTTTGTTTCCTGTATATGAGTTTATTTTTTCACTACAAGAAACATATACATTTTCATTTATTTGTGCAGTCTTATTTTTTGCAATAATTGTATTTGCATTTTCTCTATTTTTTAACTCTATATATCCATTTGATAATATTTCATCTTCTCCTAATACTGGTTTAATATAATATACTAATTTAATTTTTTGTTTTTTAGGTGCTAAATTTTTTAAATTTAGTAAGTTTATTTTTATACTCTCATCTTTTGCCACAAATACAGTTAAATTCTGAATAATATCCATACTTGTATGCTCATATTTTGCATATCCAAAACCATATGTTATATAGTAATCGTTATTATCTGGCATTGGGTTTAAACCTAGAGACCACTTTTGGCCTGTTGTTTCTTCTTCCATATATATTACCTCTGATGGTATATCTACAACTTGATTATTTGACCAAGCTGATAGCCTATTTAATCTACTGTTTTTACTCCAAGTGTAGCCTCCCATACTTTCAGTAACTAAAGTACCGAAATTTTTATTTGCAATTATATGACTCCATACCGTTGGAAGTTTCTTTTCTTTATTTACCTTTATTATATATTCTCTTCCATCTTCTGTAAATCCTCCATATTCATTATAATATTTAAGTTTTTGAAGATCCTTACTTTCAATATTTCTTTCTTCTTCAAGTATTATTTCTTTTTGTGGTTCATAACCAATTTCTTTTATATTTTCTATATAATCTTCTTCTAAATCTTTTAATATTCTTGCAATATTTCCTTTACTTGCATCAATTATAATA
>CATLFA010000066.1 GCA_949927585.1 uncultured Clostridiaceae bacterium | reverse complement strand
AAAAAAATGGAAAATAATGATATTGCAATATTTTAATAAATACTTTAAAGTATAATTAATAAATAATATAAAAAGGAGAAAACTATGATTAATACAAAGAAAATTATATTAAAAACAATAAGTATATTATTAATAATTGCAGCATTATCATTAACATTTACAATTTCAAATAATGATATAATTAAAGTAAGTAAGCAAAATAATAGTAAAATGAAATATTCTGAAGATATTGAAGTAATAAGTGGTTTCAAAAAAGTAGCAACAGGAAATTATCATAGTATGGCAATAGATAACGAAGATAATTTGTGGGTATGGGGAAGTAATTTTTATGGTGAATTAGGAAATGGAACAACAAATAAATCAACTATTCCAATACAAATAAAAATAGGAACTAAATTTAAAGAAATAGAAGCAGGAATGAACCATAGTATGGCGATAGATACAGAAGGAAACTTATGGACTTGGGGTTATAATAAATACGGACAGTTAGGAAATGGACAAAATGGCGATACAGTATATGAAATAAATCCAATACAGATAAAACCAGGAGTAAAATTTAGCAAAATAGATACAATAGCAGAAACAAGTTTCGCAATAGATAGTGAAGGAAATTTGTGGGGTTGGGGATATAATGCACATGCACAATTAGGAAATGGACAAAGTGGAGATCAATTATGTTCACAAAATCCAATACAAATAAATGCTGGTGTAAAATATAAAGATGTAGCGGCAGGTTATATTCATACTGTTGCTTTAGATATAGAAGGAAATTTGTGGTCTTGGGGAAATAATGGATATGGACAATTAGGAAATGGTTCAACTCTAAATTCAAAAAGACCAGTAAAGATAAATACACAAGTGAAATTTGATAAAATAACAGCTGGACAACATCGCTCAGCAGCGATAGATACAGAAGGAAACTTATGGGCTTGGGGAAATAATACAAATGGACAATTAGGCGATGGAACTACAAATAATAGAAATACACCAGTACAAATACAGGTAGGAACAAAATTTAGTAAAATATCTGGCTCATTAACGTATAATATGGGAATAGATACAGAAGGAAATTTGTGGAGTTTTTCTAAAAGTTCATCAATAATAAAAGAAGGAACAAAATTTATTGATGTTGCAGGTATATGGATGCATTGTTTAGCAATAGGTGAAGATGGAAGTTTATGGGGTTCTGGAAATAATGGAAATGGTCAACTAGGAAATAATTCAACAGAAGATAGTAATGATTTTATTATAATAGTAGATGGAAATAAGAATCCTGAGGAAGAATATTACATAACATCTGATATTTATGATATAGATACTACTAACAATATAATAACAAAAGTAAAACCAGAAACAACAGTAGAAAAATTTTTAAATAATATAGATACAAATGGGCAATGTAAAGTATTAAATTCAAAAAAAGAAGAATTAAGTGATAGTTCATTAGTTGGAACAGGTTGTATACTACAAGTAACATATAAAGATAAAATATATGAATATGAAATAGCAGTAAGAGGAGACTTAGATGGAAATGGAAAGGTGACAATAACAGATCTATCAATGATAAATCAAGCCTTAACAAAAAAAATAACATTAACAGAAATACAAGAAAAAGCTGCTGATATAGATTATACTGGTAATTTATCAATAACAGATTTATCAATGATAAATCAAGCCTTAACTGGAAAAATAAAATTATAAATATTTATAATTTTATTGACAAAATATAACAATAAGGTTATATTTATATTAAAAGAAAAATTTTATCTAAAAATGTTTAAAAAAATGATAAAATGATTAAAATAATATAAACATAGGAAAAGGAAGGAGAAAAAATGAAAAGGAGTTTAAAAAATTTAATAAGTTTAGTAATATTATTTTCAGTAATATGTATGATAGGTACTGTAAATGCAGCATCAACATCAATGTCTTTAACAAGTGATTCGAAATTAATTGCAGGAAATACAGTTACAGTAATATTAAAAATAACAAATATTGATGCAGGAGAGGGGATCGATGCATTAAAAGGAACATTAAATTATGATAAAAATATTTTTGAAGATGTAACGATAGAAAGTTTTGAGGGAATTAATAGATGGAGTATAATGGATTATAACCCTCAAACAGGAATATTTACAGCAATAAGGTCTCCAAAAGTAAATATGCAAAGTGATGTATTAAAAGTTACATTAAAAGCAAAAAATGCAATAACAGTTAACTCTTCAATAGTTGAAATTAAAGATATTACAGTTTCTGGAGGAGCAGTAGAGGTTGGCGGAACAGGAGATATTGTAGTACAACCTGTAAATGTTACAATAAATAAAGTTTCAGAAATAAATCCAGATCCAGAAAAGCCTAATACAAATGAACAAACTAATTCAGTAACTACAAATAAAATAAATGGTAATGAAGTAAAGGGAAATAATGTACCAAATACAAAATTACCACAAACAGGAGAAGAATATGGGATAGTATTTACAATAGCAGTAGTAGCAATAATATCAATAATAGCTTATATAAGATATAGAAATGTAAATATAAAATAGAAATATAAAATACCTTAAAAGTATTATACTTTTAAGGTATTTTTTTTATTTACATTAATATATATAAATAAGGTGAGAATTTATGAAATTAGGAATTTGTTTTGCAGGAGGGGGAATAAAAGGTGCTGCACATATAGGTGCATTAAAAGCCTTTGAAGAAAAAAGTATTGATTTTAATTATATTGCAGGAACTTCATCAGGTAGTATAGTAGCAGCTCTATATGCAGCAGGTTACAATTCTGATGAAATATATGACATATTCAAAAAGTATATTAATAAAATAAATTACATGGAAACAAAGAATATTTTTAAATTAATTTTAGGTTTAATAATAAAAAGAAGAATAATTATAACAGGATTAAATAGTGG
>CATLFA010000065.1 GCA_949927585.1 uncultured Clostridiaceae bacterium | reverse complement strand
TGATTTAAAATAAATATTATTATATAAAATGTAGATAATTTATTAAAAATGTGATAAGATGAGTAAAAATATAATAAAGAGGTAGCAAAATGTCAGAAAAAATAAGACCATTTGTAAAATGGGCTGGAGGAAAAGGAAGTTTAATACCACAGCTAAACAATTTCTACCCATATGAATTAAAAAATGGAATAATAGAAAGATATATTGAACCATTTGTGGGTGGAGGAGCTGTTTTAATAGATATACTACAAAAATATGATATTCAAGAAGTATATGCATTTGATATAAACATAGATTTAATAAATTCATATAATGTTATAAAAAACAATGTAGAAGAATTAATAACGAACTTAAAACAAATGGAAACAGAATATTTACAATTAGGACAAGAAGAAAGAAAAAATTACTTTTATAATATGAGAGATGAATATAATAACTATGAATTAGAGGAAAATGAGCAAAATATCCAAAGGACAGCACAATTCATATACTTAAATAGGACATGTTTCAATGGGTTATACAGAGTAAATAAAAATGGGAAATTTAATGTTCCAGTTGGAAGCTATAAGAATCCTACAATATGCGATGAAGAAAATTTAAGACAACTGTCACAATTAATACAAAATGTTCAATTTCAATATGGAGATTATAGTAAAAGTATGGACTATGTAACAGAAAACACATTTGTATATTTTGATCCACCATACAGACCATTAAATGTAACATCAGGATTTACATCATACACAAAAGAAAATTTTAATGATGATAATCAAAGAGAATTAGCAATATTTTATGGAGAATTAAATGAACGAAACGCAAAACTAATGCTAAGTAATTCGAATCCAAAAAATATAAATAAAGAAGATACTTTCTTTGATAATATATATCAAGGATTCAATATAAATCAAATACAGGCAAGTAGGATGATAAATGCAAATTCAAATGGAAGAGAAAAAATATCTGAAATATTAGTAACAAACTATAATATGTAGCAAAAAAAAGGAGATATAAATGGGAATAATAAAAGAATTTAAAGATGAATCTTTTTTAGAATATGACAGAGGGAGCTTTGATGCATGGTGTGTATATTATACCAATGTTCAAGGTATAAGAAAAGCACCAAAAGATATAGATTATTTTAAGAACTTATATCAATTCTCCTTAAAATATGGAGTTGATAAAGTATATTCTGATTATATTAAAATATATGATAGAACCGAAAAAACAATAAATAAAGGTATGTTAACATATATTACGCAGATTGCAAATGAATATGAAGAACAAGATGTATTAGAAATTGATGTAATGTTTTCTATATTATATTTAGCAATGATATCTGAAGAAAATAAAGAAAATTCAAAATTGGGAAAAAGAATAAAAAGATTAGGAATTTATTCCTTACTAAAAGAAAATAAGACAATAGAAGAATCAGCAACTTTTATGAAAGGAATGAAATGGAGAGAAATAGATAAAATATGCATTGAGAGAGGGTTTTAGATAGAAAATTGCAAGAATCTAAGAATATAATTAAATATTATTTTGCTCAAGAACATTTTAAACTAATAAAAGGCGATACATTTAGAGTATTAAAAAAATTTGAAGATAAAACAGTAGATACAATATTTGCAGATCCACCATACTTTCTATCAAACGATGGTATAACATGTAGTCGGTGGGAAAATGGTAACAGAAATAAAGGAAAATGGAATGAGTCAGCTTCATTAAAATATAAACACAAATTTAATAAAAAGTGGATAAGAGAATGTTATAGAATATTGAAATACAATGGAACTATATGGACAAGTGGAACATTGCATAACATTTATTCAATAGGTATGGCTCTTGAATAAGAAGGATTTAAGATAATTAATAATATAACATGGCAGAAAACAAACCCACCACTGAATCTAGCTTGTAAAACATTTACACATTCAACAGAAACAATATTATTCTAAAAAAGCAATAGATATTGAAGAATAGTAACTTATGAAGCACATATTTTAATAAAATATGCTAGAGAAAATAAGATAGAAGATTTAGAAATAGAACAGATAAGCCAAGAATTAGAAAGATGAAATAGAGGTAGTCAAGCGATGAAAGATAAAATAACTATCAAAGATATAAAAAATAACAAAGATAAATTATCAAAAGATTTACCAAGTCTAAATATTGATAGTATTTTCTTAGAGCAAAATGGAAAGATAGATAAAATATTTTACAATGAAGAAAAACTACATGAATTAAGAAGTTGTGCCAAAATTTTAGTAGCTATGGCGGTAGGAATAGCAATAAACAAAAAAAGAAAGGAAATTTTTATTATGCCAAATATTTCTTCAGGAATTAATTTAGACTCTAATTTTTAAAATTTAAAAGCCATGGAAATAAAAGAAGTACGTCCAGAAGTAGAAAATGAAAAAATAATGTATGCATTTAAAACTATAAGAGCTCAAGTCATTTTTTCTAATAATAGAATTTTTGTAGTAAACGTAAAAGGAGTAACAGGTAGGGAAATAGCTTATTTTTTATATCCATACTCTAAAATTTAATATTATGGAATTGAAACAGCAGGGCTTTTAGATATAGACAGTGAACTAATACTTATCTTCAGCAATGGTAATGTATTACAATTTGATTTTAGATCAAATATAGATATTAAAATGATAAACTCATTAATATCTAAATATGTTTTATAGTTTTATCAAGGAATTTCCTATTCCTTGATTTTTTGTGTGTAATATATAAGTATAAAATGAAAATATACAGTGTATATATTAAAACTTCAAAACAATATTAATATTATAGATAAAGAAAAGGTTTTAACTTTTCCTTATTGTGCTTTTAAAATACAAATAATGTAAAAATTATTGAGAAAAATATACTTTTATGATATATTAAAGATAGAAAATTAAAAATTGGAGGAAAATATGTCAAAAAATGAAAGTAGCACTATGCTAGGATATGAAGATAAATTATGGCAAGCGGCAGATAAATTAAGAGGAAGTATGGACTCAAGCGAATATAAACATGTAGTTT
>CATLFA010000064.1 GCA_949927585.1 uncultured Clostridiaceae bacterium | reverse complement strand
GTTGATATTGCCGATAAAAATAGAGTTATCAGCAAAATAGTTGAAATTACTTTTCTCATATAACTCTCTCCCTTTTATTTTTTTACGTTTTATACATAAGTTTATTCAATATGTAAACCTATTATAATTAATTATACTACAAATTCACATATCTGTAAATATTTTTGTAATATTTTTGTAATACTTTTTTTAATAAAAAAATGGCTTCTCCACTCTATGTATTAAATTATCTTTCATGTCTCTTGTACTTTATATAATATAAAAAATAGAACAAATTTTATATTTCGTTCTATTTTTTATTTACAATACTTATTATTTAACTAATTCAGCTGTATCTCTAGCAATCATTAATTCTTCCTCTGTTGGAACTACCCATACTTTTACTTTTGAGTTTTTGCTTGATATTTCTTGTTCTTCTGCTTTTACTTTATTTGCTTCTGTATCTACTTCTACTCCCATCCATTTTAAATGGTTTAATATCATTTCTCTTTCTTCTGGTCCTCTTTCTCCTACTCCTCCTGCAAATGCTATAACGTCTACTCCTCCTAATGCTACTGCATATTTTGCTATGTACTGTGCTATTATGTATGAATAGCTTTCAATTGCTGTTTTACATTTTGATGCGTTTTCGTCATTATTTCTAATTGATTCCCATATATCTCTGTTATCTGCTGAAACTTCACTCATTCCTAGTAGTCCAGATTCTTTGTTTAATACTTTTTCTACTTCATCTGGTGTTAAGCCTTCTTTTTTCATTAAAAAGGTTACTATTGATGGGTCTAAGTCTCCTGACCTTGTTCCCATTGCTATACCTGCAAGTGGTGTGAAGCCCATTGAGGTATCTACTGATTTACCACCATTTACTGCACATAAGCTTGCACCTTGTCCTAAATGGCATACTATTGTTTTTAATTCTTCTACTGGTTTTCCTATAAGCTCTGCAACTCTGTTTGATACATATCTGTGGCTTGTTCCGTGGAAACCATATCTTCTTACTCCATATTTTTCATAATATTTGTATGGTATTGGATATATATATCTTTCTTCTGGTATTGTTTGATGGAAGGCTGTATCAAATACTGCTACATTTTTCTTATCTTTCATTACTTTTTGACATGCTTCTATTCCTGTTAATGCTGCTGGGTTATGTAATGGAGCAAGTTCTATACAGTCACGAATTGTATCTATTACTTCGTCTGTAATTACTACTGATTTATTGAATTTTTCTCCTCCATGAACTACTCTGTGTCCTACTGCTGTTATTTCATCTAATGAAGATATTACGCCATGGTCAGGGTCTGTAAATTGTTCTAATACAAATGTTATTGCTTCTTCATGATTTGCTACTTCTCTTTCATATTTGTATTTTTCTCCATTTGCTTTGTGTGTTACGAATGAACCTGCCATTCCTATTTTTTCATAATTTCCTTTTGCTAATACTTGTTCATTTTCCATATCGATTAATTGATATTTTAGTGATGAACTACCACTGTTTAATACTAAGATTTTCATATTTTATCTCTCCTCTTCTCTTTTTTTATTTATTTTTTCATATTCTGTCTATGACATTCTATGTGTTTTATCTTCTTTTAAATGATTCCATTCTGCTCTATCTGAGCAAGCAATTTTCCAGCTTCTAACTTCTATTTTGTGCTTGTACAGCTGTTATTGCTACTACACCTGCTATATCTTGGCTTGAACATCCTCTTGATAGGTCATTTACTGGTTTTGCTATTCCTTGGCATAGTGGACCATAGGCTTCTGCTTTTGCTAGTCTTTGTACTAGTTTGTAACCTATGTTTCCTGCATCTAAGTCTGGGAATATTAATGTGTTTGCCATTCCTGCTACTGTACTTCCTGGTGCTTTTGATTTAGCTATTTCTGGAATTATTGCTGCGTCTAGTTGTAATTCTCCATCTGCTATTAGGTCTGGCATTTTTTCTTTTAATATTTTTGTTGCTTCTACTACTTTATCTGTAAGTGGAGATGTAGCACTTCCATATGTAGAGTATGATAGCATTGCTACTTTTGGCTCTAACCCTACTAATTGTTTAAAGCTTTTACTTGATGATATTGCTATTTCTGATAATGCTTCTGGGTCTGGATATTCATTTAGTCCACAATCACCAAATACAAAAGCTCCTTTTTCTCCATATTCGCAGTTTGGAACTATCATTAAGAAAAATGCTGATACTAGTTTTGTTCCTGGTGCTGTTTTTAATATTTGAAGTGCTGGTCTTAGAGTATCTGCAGTTGAGTGACATGCTCCTGATACTAAACCGTCACTGTCTCCTTCTTTTACCATCATCATTCCGAAATATACGTTATCTTTCATAATTTCTTTTGCTTTTTCTATTGTCATTCCTTTTGCTTTTCTTAATTCATAAAACTTATTAGCATATTCACTAAATTTTTCGCTAGTTTGGGGATTTACTATTTTAGCTCCTTCAAGGTTTATATTATTTTGTTTTGCTAACTTGTTTATTTCTTCTTTATTTCCTATTAATATGATATCTGCATAACCTTCTTGTAATACTTGCTCTGCCCCCTTTAGAACTCGTGTATCTTCACTTTCTGGTAAGCATATTGTTTTTATATCTTGTTTCGCTCTTGCTTTTATATTTTCTATAAAAGACATTTTCTTCGTTCCCTCCTTTTGTTTTTAGTCCTTTATTATTATATAAGCAATTTTAAAAAAGTACAAGGGATTTTTATAAATAACTTACTATTTCTTCAAAAGTATAGTATTTTAACTTTCAAAATTAATTGAATACTGGTATTTTATTTCATTTTTTTAAACCTAAATGTATAAATATTATTTACTGTTAAAAATACTTTAAATTTATATAAAAGTTAATTCTATAAAATATAAACAAGCCTTTGTTTTTTCTCTAAAAGGCTTGTTTTATTATTTTATATTTTTTTAAAAATATATATTGATTAATTATTTAGTTTATTTTAATTTATATCATCTTCTACTTCTGTTTTAGTTGTAGAGTCTTGTGATTCCATCTGTTTTATTTCTTCTTTTTTAGTTTCTATTTTAGATTCAGTAGAATCATCATTTTGTTTTACTGGTAAAGTCTCGTTTTCTGTTACTGATAAAGTTTCAGTTTCTGTCAATTTTGCAGATTCATTTTCT
>CATLFA010000063.1 GCA_949927585.1 uncultured Clostridiaceae bacterium | reverse complement strand
TTTGAAGATAGATTAGAAAAAGTAAAGAGTATATCTGAAGTTTTAGAATTATATAAAAATGTAAAAGAAGCTGTATCAAATAAAGAAATTGACTACAATTATTTAAAATATATTGAAAATTCTTTAGAAGGTAAGTTTTTTTCTGATGCAAACATAAAAGATATATTACCTAAAGTATTAATAGAAGTAGTATGCCCAGACTTAATAGAAATAGAAAAATTTGATTCAAACAAATTGCAAATAGAAAACGTAGGAATGCACTTTGAAGAACAACAAAATTATATAGATAAAATATGTGTGTATGATGGAAAACTAGTAAATGTTTTTGGGATAAAAGAAAATAAACAACACGAGTGGATAAAATATGAAGCAAGAAAATTTACAAGAGCAGATATGATAGAAGCAGTAGCAGCTTGTTATGAGGAAGGACAGACGGTTAAACTATATCAATATGATGAATATTATATAGGAATAGAAAACGAAAGAATAAAAGTATTTACAGAAAGAAAAATAACTTCATTAGCAAAAATAGAAGAAACAATATTAGACAAAATAAAGTCTAAAATAGCTAATTTGTTTGCTAAAAAGAAATGTTATCCTAATATAAATTTAGTATTTGATAGTAATCCAAATAGATTAAAAGATTTTGAATATAAAAGTAAAGTAGATGCTAAAGCAAGAATGAAAGCTTTATTAAATAGTGAAAGAGAAATAACAAGAAATGTAATAAAAGATCAGTAGAAAATACTGATCTTTTATTGTTCTTGAATTACCACTCAGGAAATCTAATGCTTTTATTTTCATAAGTATAGTAAATTCGTACGTCATCACCTACAATTGTATATGACGTCTGTGTTGCTTCTTCAGGAAAGCAAATGTTAACAACTTTTCCCATGCCATTTCTTACAACTGTGAGCTCTGGATGATTTTCGAGAAAATCATCTAAAGTTTCAGAAATTTTAACAGCTTTAATCATATAGTATCCTCCTTTAGGCAACAAAATAAATTATTAGTTAACATATATTATAACATAAATAAACATAAAAAACAAGATGAATATAAAAGAATATATACTTTAGAAAAACGCAAATGTTACAGAAATGTTACAAAAAAATATTTACAGATATGTAAATTTGTAGTATAATTGTTATAACAAGTTTACATATTGAATAAACTTATATATAAAACGTAAAAAAATAAAAGGAGAGAGTTATATGAAAAAAGTAATTTCAACTATTTTGCTGATAACTCTATTTTTAACAGCAATATCAACAGTAGTTTCAGCACAAAGTGCTAAAAATATTGAAAGTATAAGCAAAGATGGTACTTACTTAATTTATGTAGAAGGAATGTTAGATAAATCATTCCAATATGCAACATCTGAAAAACCAGACTTATCAATAGACAGTATAGAACTTAACTATATTGTAGCTTCAAAAGATGAAGAAAACAATAATGTAGTAACATTAGAAAACGAAGCAAAATACTTATATGTTAAAGAAGGAGAAAACTTAACAGTAATAGAGTTGGACTTAACAAAGTCAATAACAAACGAAGACCTTGAAAAAGTAACAAACCTAACAAATACAATAGAAACGCAAATAGTAAATATAGAAGAAAGAAATGAAAAGGTAGAAGAGGTTCAACATATTGAAACAGTTGGAGGATTAAAAATTAAAGAAAAAGGAAAATATGAATACATAATAATGAAGCTACCTTCAATAAACTATAATGAAATAAAAGAAGCAATAAATAAGTTATCAGAAAATAAAGAATTAAATAAATATGAAAAAATACAAATAGCAAAACAAATAAATACTGCATACACACAAATAATAGAAGAAGCAAATACAGAAAAAATGTGGCAAGAAGTAGAAGATAAAATAATAAGTCAACCAAAAGATGCACAAAAGGGCGACGAATATGCAATAGTATTAAAGAAAACAGTAGAAGATAAAAATACATACGATATAAAATTCTTAGTATCAGATAGACAAATAGAAGAAACTAAAACAGAAGAAATAGAAAAAGTTATAAAAACAACAGTAAAATTACCACTAACATTTGACACAACAATAACGTTAATATTAGTTTTAGCAGTAATAATAGTAGCAATAGTAGTAGTAATAATAGTAAGAAAAAGATTAAATAAAAAAGAAAGCAAATAATAAATAGTATATAAATGGGAGGAAAAAATGAAATCAAGACTAAATTATAAGAGTAAAAAAACTATTATAATTGTAGCAATAAGTATGCTATTAATTACTATAGCATTAACAGGAATTTATATTTTTACAAAAGCCAATGATAAAGCAGAAGCCTTCTCAAAAGAAAATGTTTCAATACCAGAAAATACAGAAGTAGGCTCAAATAATGAAAATAAGCAAAATGTGCAAAATGAAGAACAAGGAAATGTTCAAGTAAATACTAACAATAACGAAAATACAGTAGTAAATAACGCAATAAATAATACAACAAACAACTCAACCAATAATAAAGTAAATACTGAAAGTACAACAAAAATAGAAGAACAAGAAGTAATAGACATAGTAAAAGAAACAATAGAAACAGGAACAGATGGAAAGTATTTAAGTTGGAAACAAACAGCTAACTCTATTGGAAAAATAACAACAAATGTAGAAAATGCAGAAGTTAAAGTAGAAGTAACAGCAAGCCGTGATGAAGTAGAGCAAAAAGGAGATATTACATATACAATAAAAATAAGCTCAAATAAAGAACTTGAAAAAGTACCAGTAAAAGACTTAATTCCAGAAATGACTACATATAAATCAGCAGAAAACACTGGAAAAGAAGTAGTAGATGATAATGGAAATATAGTAGCAGTAAGATGGGAAGTAGATTTAAAAGAAGATAATCAATACACAGCAGAAGTTAAATTTACAGTAACAGTAAACGAAGATGCAACAGGAATAATAGTGAACTCTGAAGCAATAGCAAATGGTAAAAAACAAGATAATCCTGTTGAAATAAACGTACTTTCACACATTTTATTTGTAGAAAATGGTGGAACAGACGTAGAAGATATTTTAAATAAAAAATCTAACACAACAATAGAAAATAGAGAAATGCCTACAACTTCAAAAGTAGGATATATATTTGCAGGATGGTATGATAATACAAACTTTGAAGGTAAGGAAATAACAACATTACCTAAAGAATATGTAGCAGGAACAACAACATACTATGCAAAATGGACACCTGCAACAGATACAAAATATACAGTAAAACATTATCAACAAAATGTAAATGATGATAGTTATA
>CATLFA010000062.1 GCA_949927585.1 uncultured Clostridiaceae bacterium | reverse complement strand
TCTGATAAAAATATAGTTGATAGATTTGTCATTAGTTCTGATGGTGTTAGAAGTAAAATTATTGAAATTGCAAAAAAAGAAAAAACATCAACATCAAATATAGTCTGGCCCCGCCACGCGGACGGCACGTGCGACTACGAGGAAAAAAAGATAAACTGAATATGTCTTATAAAGATGAATCAGGATTTGCAAAACTTTGTGTCGAATTTTCTATAAATGAAATTAATTATTCATATACTGAAAAAGAAACACTAGATATTCTTATTGATTTTGAGAGGGACTAATATGAAAAAGCTTATTGTATTTATTTCTTATATTTTTATAACATTTAATATTTTTGCGCAGAACTATTATGAAATTCCATATGTAGGAAAACGCTCAAAACTGACAAAGTTATCGAAAGATGATGAGAATAAATTCATTAATAATAATTCAGTTCAACGAATTTATGATTCCTTTTTTACAGAAAAAGATGATAACTTTTTAAGCGACTATAATATTCCTGCAGAATTAACAAATATATATAAAGAGGAAATCCCTGATGAAAATGGGAATTATAAGCTTGTCGTTTATCGTGTAATGTATTCATTAAAAAGAACAACAAGATGTAACTTAAATGAAAATGATGAGACTGAACGAAAATGCATTGGACAAATAATTTATTTACCCTTTGATGGAAAATATAAGCAGTATGAAAAATATATATATTATGGCAATGAACTTTTTCAGTTTAGCATGTCTAGTGTAGGAGTTGAAGCTAAGAATGTTCAGTTTAGAATTTGTGGAGATAATTTGTTTTCATTTTATACTAGACTTGTATATGATTATTGGTCACATGGATATGATGAGGATACTCTTGAATATGAGTCAGAAAAATTCTCTGAAAATAGTATATGTAGAACAAAATTGAATAATGTAATGACAAAAACAAAAATCTGTGATGTACAAGTTGATTTTCCTTTAATTGATACGAATAATCCATTTAAGTATTCGATACAAAATGCTTTCGATGGAGACCCGTCAACAAGTTATGTAGAGGATACAGAAAACGATTTATTTAGTTTCAAATTCTTGCATTATAACTATAAAAGTAATTTTGTAAATGATTGGTTTACAAAATTTAAGGTTATTAATGGATATGCATCTACTTCTGATTTATATTCCAATAACAATAGAATTAGAGAATTCGTTGTTGAAAATGAAAAAGAAAATGGTGATTTTGAAATTTTAAGTACCTTTAATTGTGAAGATAACACACTGAATTATCAATTCTTTGACTTGAAACCAAGTCTTTTTTATTTCGGATTAACAGTGAATTCAATATATAAAGGCTTAAAGTATAACGATACAGCATTAGCTGAAATTGATTTTTATGGAAAGAAAAACGGTTGGTTTTTCGAGGGAGAATAATCTATGGGAAATATCAATCTTCCAGTACCCTTTTTTAGTCAGCGTGATAATAATTATATTTGGCATTATAAAAGAACTCTCTCATCTATTCTATTACACTTAGTTATACTTTCCTGTTTTGCAGTCACTTTTGAAGATATGGAAGCCTATGAATTGATGCCCGTCGAATTCAATCGGAAAGTAAAAATTCTCTCTGAAAAAGTTTCAATAAATGATTTTAAGACGGAAGTTGAGATTGAAATTTCCTGCGAAGATTTGGCGGGTTTGGAAGCAAGCATCGTCTGCAAGCCTTGTGGCTATGGCCGTTCTTATACGGATATGCTGATTCCAAAAGACTTTGAAATTTTTGAAGACAACGAGAAAATTGACTTTTTCGTTTTATACGAGGGAAAAGAACGCGCTCCCGAGGAAGCATTCTCTATCGCTGGCTATCATCCTTCGGAAATTCATTTTCGCCTTGCTCCGGCAAGCAATGCTTTCACTTTGAGGCTGTCCTATTATAATAGGAACATTATAAAATTAGATGAATGGGGATATGGATTTACTTTGATGAATTACAGATTCGCATCAAAAAAAAGTCAAAAAAATGTGGTCATAAAGTATACTGATAACACGGAGGAATTGGTTCTGACTGAAGTGCTGAACATAAATGATTACGATAATAAAATTTTGTTCTGGAATTCTGATGCGGAAAAGAAATGCGATGTGTTAAGAAACATCAATGCGAACGGAGAAATATATTGGGAATGCGGATTACCTAAAGATACAGCGCAGTTGGAAGTAGTGTTTGAGGATGGTTATATGGAATTGACCTATAATAATCGTTTTTGTTTGGGAGGTTTAAATATATCGGAATATTTGATTGACTGCAGGCTGCTTTTCTTTTTGCCAAAAGAATACTTGGAAATTTTAAGGAATTCATTCTATGCAATTCATGGTTATGATTTTAGGAATCAAAAATGGAAAGATTATTTTTCTAAAATGTATGAAAAAAAAGATTCCAAATATATAATAAATCCAAATTTCTCCGAATCTGATTTCAATGAAACCGAGCGAAAGAACATAGCACTGATAAGGGAGATGGAAAGCATAAAGGAGCCACTTATTTTGTCAGATTATTTAAAGTGATGCTGTTTTCAGTATGAGAATGAAACAAACAAGCAGATAGCGGCGCAGGAATTGATTATGGAGATGATAATTTCGGTAATTGTATTGTGGTTCAAAGTGGTCTGGATTCAAAATTCTATTATATTATTGCTTATATGACAAGAGATAAGCAGAGTCTAAAAGATGGAGATGATGTCTATCCTGGTAAAATAGTTGGATATGTTGGTAATACAGGAAAACAATTTACATCTTGGTATAAAACAAGTGATGGAAAAGATGAACAAAGAAAAACTCAAGAAATTGACGATAATGATAGAAAATATGGTTATGGCGCTCATTTACATTTGCAATTTATAAAAAGTGATAATATAATATCCCCAGTAAATCCAATTAGTTATAACCCAATAAATCATTCTGAAAAATGGAGAGGGTAATATGAAGAAAAAATATCGTTGATTGTATTAGTTTTATGTTTAATTAAGCTGTATGCATATGAGTATATAGTTTCCGTAGATTCCCATCTATATGGAGAAGATTATCCTTTTACTATTTCAGATGCAATTTGTAAAATTCCTAAAAATTCAGTTGTTAGTTTTGATACAGTTCAGTTAGCAACATTCAGTATTGAAGGAGAAAATAATTTTTTAAATACAGACTATTCATATTATATATATGTTACTGCTCATGATGGAATAAAAGGTTATATTTCTTTATTGAATATATTGTAATGCCTAACCGCAACTTGGACTAAAACAGGAAAGCTAATAAGGTGTATAATAACAAAAGGAAGACACCTTATGGGAAAAACAAGAAGAAAGTTCAGCTCGGAAGAGAAGCTGAAAATG
>CATLFA010000061.1 GCA_949927585.1 uncultured Clostridiaceae bacterium | reverse complement strand
GAAAGGACAAGAACTATGGATAGTATTTTCAATATTGAAGTCCTAACGCAGAATATTATTGAATTATGCGAAAAGGAAAATGTATCGGTCAACCGTATGCTGAAAGAATGCGGTTTAAGCAAAAGCGTTATCGGCAATCTGAAAAAGGGCTATGAGCCTCAGCTTGCAAAAATCGTAATTATCGCTGATTATTTCGGCGTGACAGTTGACTATCTTATAAATAATTCCCCAGTGGGGAGCGGAAAGGAAAGCAAATATGTATATTTGGAGTAAATGTCAAGGAAAAGGGCGTAAATGCCTTGTTTTGAAAATTAGCAATTCAGACTATAATCTGCTTGATGACAAAGAAAAAACAAAAATTAATATACTGAAAGAATTTTCAGATTATAAAATAATATCGGTTTTAAAAGACTTCTATTATAAAATTGCTAAAAAGTATAATTTCGATTTGCCTCGTCAATAAAAATTAACTTAATCCCACGGATTGGTAAACGTTTTTTCTTCTCTTGGAATATCAGACCACATAGAACTTATATTATTTCTCCTGCAATAGTCCGCAATCTTTTTCCCAAAATAAAATTCAGTTTTATCAAAATTATGTGCATTTCTATGATCTCTTTTATGATCATTCCAACCACAAAAATATATTTTTTGTGCTTCGTCAACTTGTCGATAATGAAGATATCTTCGAAGTTCTCTATATTCTACACCTCGACCATTAGAAAAACGAGGAGCTTGTTCAGAAAGGAGTCGGAGAAAAGCAGAAGAATTGAAGTGATTTTCACTCCAATTGAGATGTAAAATGTTGCAAAGAGAATAGTAATCTTCGTTATTCATCTCAATAAAGAAATTATTATTCATTTGCAAAACACATCCCCAATTACGTGTATGAATGGCAACGAGTATTTCATAACCTTTTGAAATAATAGATAAAATAACATCAAATCTAAATCCATTATAATCAAAGCAATAATGTTCTTTTTCAATATTATTTGCTTTCATATCATTTGTAAGAGGTTCAAATGCAATACATCTCATATATGTTTTCTCCTTGTAATAATTATGTTTATTGAAAATGGTACATTGGTAAAGGCAGTTTATTATGACGATTCAGTGTATACAGGCACAATATATAAAACCGCAGTACAGCTTTGCGATGATGATAAACGTCCACACGCATTAATATTCATTTCGCAAGATAAACGTTACGCTGCAAAAGAAGGTGATTTTGGTTGTGCTGCTCTTTGGTTGGATAAAATCAACTCATTGGAACTTTTATAATTTTATCAGTTAATAATATTATATCTTTAAAATTAAAGAAAGTCAAGCAGAAAGGAAAAAGATTATGTCATTTTATGAAAGAGTAGACAGCTTGTTAAGACAGAAAAATATATCGCAAAGAAGAATGATAATTGATTTCGGATTAGGTAAGAACACCATGTTTAACTGGAAACACAGAAATAACATTCCAAGCGGCGAGGTGCTGTTGAAGCTGTCTGAATACCTTGATGTTTCCGTTGATTATCTGCTTTGCAATGATAGGTATTGTTTAAACTGTGACGAAATGCTGTTGCTGAGCGAATACCGCAAGTTGGGCAAAGAACAGAAAGAAAATATATTAACCGCTATAAAAGTCAATTCCCCAACGGGGAATGAAAATGGCGGCACTTAAATGAAAAATAAATACGAGCTTGGACGTTGGTGTACAATTATTTTATAGATGTCTATTTTAAGCAAAAACAAGGTCAATATATTGCAGAACAGGAGGATTAAAGTGGAAAAACTTATTCAAAGCTTTCTCAATGAGTGTTCGGAGCTTCCGTATAATTCATATAAATCTGTTTTGGCAGATTGTAAAAATATTAACGAATATCTGAATATGAAACAAACGTCGTTTACAATTTTTTCTGACAATACGGCTGTACAGAAATATGCTGATTATCTTTTGGAGAATTCATCTCCCAATACGGCAAGACGAAGAATTTGTACCCTCAGAAAATTGATTCATTGGTGTGAGGATAACGGCTTTATTAACGGCGGCGATACAAACTTATCGGTAAGTATTGAAGAAACAGAGCCGAAGTATGCCTCCGAATCAGATATTAAAAAGCTGTACAGTTTTTGCAAGGATATATTTGAAGCTGACGGGTATGTCCTTGCACGAGCAAAGCTTGAATGCTATTTGATTATTACAATGGGATTTAAAGTATCAGAATTGAAAAAACTTCGTGTTGATGACATATACAGTTTAAACAATAAAACAGCAAAAAGCTTTTTAATGATTCGAGAGCAATTTATGAGTGAACGGCTTATAAAAAGTGATATTTTATTTGTTACAAAATACTGCGGAGAAAACAACCGTATAAATATTGATTATGACCTTATAAGGGAAAAGCTTGATATTGATAGAAGTGTTACCCTGTCATCAATACGCAATACCTGTATTATTAATTTTGAAAACGTTGGAAAAAATGAAAACCTTACAACTTCTTTTTTCGGAGTAACCGTTGAACGCATAAGCCGAATGAGAGAACATAATTTAATTGTACAGTTACCTTGTCAAGTCGGCAGTACCGTGTATCTGATCGGCAGCGTTCAGTCGGGCAGACAATGGGAGAAAACGGTTATATCGGGCAAAATCGACCGCTTTATAATCGGCGGTTTAGGCGTACCGCTTGCCGATATTTGTACTGACAATAATGATTGGTACATTGCCTGTTCTTATCCAAACGATTATTTCTTGACACGGGAAGAAGCGCAGGAAACATTAAATAAAAACGGAGGTGCGGAAAAATGAGTACAGAATGGGTAAAAGGTGATGACGGCGAGCTATACCCGCTTGCTCTTGATGAAAGCAATTTTGAAAAATATATTATAGGCAGTTACCGCACAGATGAGGATTTACCGACGCAAATTGAATTAAAGACGGATTCCGATTGCAAGCTTGCGGCACAGGAAGTTTGTTTTCCAATAATTATGGAAGATGAACGATATAGAAGTGTACCTAATAAAATCATACTCGCATTAAAGAATTTTTTTAGCGAGGGAACAGGCTTGATATGTGGTGTTATGTCGGCAGGATTTGGTATGCTTATTCCTGTTATGAATAAAGGTATTGCTGCAATAAATGAAGCGCTTTTTTGTGGTGGAATAGGATTGACAGCATATATTTTCTTTTTAATTTTCTTAAATAAATTTTGCGGACTTAAAGCATACGGTTTATCAAAAGATACTGATATTTGGACGATCGATTTCAAGGAAGAAACCGTTGTGCAAGCAAAGCCTATTTCGGTATCAATAGCAAATAATGATTTTAAGGAAACAGAATTTTGCTGTTGTATAAACGGAAATGAGTATTATTTAAACGGTGATGATGTTTATTTTTCAAAAGAAGCTGCTGTTAATGTACTTAATTTTGTAGTGAAATCTAATGACCGCGAATTGAAAAGGTATTATCCGAACTGGAAAAATGACAGTAATTTTGTTGAATTCTATAAAAGAAATATTGGCAGATATGGATTTAATGGCTTTAGGAGTCATGCTATCCTTGCAGATCACGTAGAAATCAACGGAATAACATATTTCCCAAGGACTTCTACA
>CATLFA010000060.1 GCA_949927585.1 uncultured Clostridiaceae bacterium | reverse complement strand
TTTTGTCCAATTTTGCAAAAATTTGCAGAAAAAAGGAAAGAAATTTGTAAAAATCTATTGACAAATTTGCAAATATGATGTATAATTTTAATAATTATAGATAAACACAAGATAACTTCTAATTATCTAATATAAATTTTATATTCTGATTGGTGTTTTGATGATGAAATATAATAATTTTCTTATATGCAACCTTACAATTTATGATAAGTCTAAAATAAAATTATGTTTGGAAACTATTATTAGCGAATTAGGAAAGGAACTATTTGTTGCGCCTTCTATAGAATATATTGATACCATTATTTCAGGGTATGGATATTCTGCAGGCGTTTTTCTTGAAAATACTCTTGTTGGATTTGCATCTATTGTGTTTCCCAAATTGGGAAAGCACAATTTAGGATATTGCCTTAATTTTAAAGATGAAGATCTTTTATCTGTTGTACAATTAGAGCATATATATTTATATCCAGAATATAGGGGTAAGGGTTTGGCAAAGCGCTTAATATTTTTCTTACTTAATAAAATTAATTCTAAATATTCAATTTTGTTAAGTACAATTTCACCAAATAATATTTCTAGTCTTTCTTTAGCGTTTAGTATATTCCTAAAAATTGTAGGATTTGCCAATATATATGGTGAAGATCGTTATATCATGTATCGTAATTTATCATGTAATTCAGAGTGTAGTAATCAAATCAGCACCGAAATTCCAATTACAAAACTAAATGAAATTGTAAATTTACTTAACCTTGGGTATGTTGGAATTAGTTTTGACCATTATAAAAATTTTATTAGATTTATAAAAGGTGTGGAAGACGATGAGAAGATATCAAACTAGCATCAAATCGCTTATGCAAGCTAGAACAGCATATTGTAAAAAAAATGGCGTAGAACCTATTTTTTTGTCTGATTGGGATTCAGATTATAGAAATATTCAGATTCCTAATTTAATGTATTATACACAGCCATCAAATCTTCAGAAATATTACTTTTGGACTGATGAAGAAAATTATAGAATAAATATACAGAATTTCTTTTCTAAAAATTTTTCTCAATTAATATCAAAAGATTGTTTTACAATAGGTTCAAATGGAACGTCAAGTATAATGCTTTCACTTACTGCTCTCAAAGAATCAGGTAAACAAAGAGCATTAGTTTTAACTCCTACATACTTTTCTACACTTAATTTACTTGACAAGTTAGATTTTGATGTTGTTGAGTATGATCTAACAATGAGGAATAACTTTTCAATTAATGTTGAAAAATTAGAAAATATTATTATTCAAAACAAGATTGATACTATTATTATTACAAATCCTATTTTTGGTAGTGGTATAGAAGTGGATGTTAAAACAATAAAAGAAATAGCTATAATATGTAATTCGCAAAATGTGTGCTTATTTATGGACTATGTGTACGGAGGTATGCAATGGCATATTTCTAATCCAATTAATTATATTTTTCAATATTCAGTTTTTGAAGCTGTAAGTTCATCTGAGCAATATATTTTTGTCGAATCAATCTCTAAAAGAGTATTTTTAAATGGTACAAAATTTTCTCTTGTTTTTTCATCACCTTCATTTATGAGACGTATATTACGCCTATCCATTTTTATGGTAGGCTCTATGGCATTTCAACAAGTTAATTTAATTCCCCAAATTTATTCAGATTCTTCTGTATATGCCTTAACAAATTTAATTGCAGAAAATGCTGTTACTGCGAATAATTGTTATAACATGATAAAAGCATTGTTAACAGGTACACCTGCAGCTATTTCAAATGCCAATTGTGGATACTTTGCATTAATATCTATACCACAAAAGCATAATATTGATGACACTACATATGCAATAGATATTCTAAATAAAACTGGAATTATTACAATCCCACATTCCAGATATCTATATAAAGAGAAAGGTTACTATTCATTTAGAATAAACTTATTATTAGATAAACACGATTTAATTGAAGGAGTTACTAAAATAAGAAATTTAGAATAATACTTAGTATTTCGCCTTTTGTAAGTTCAGATGATAAATGCGAAATTTGTTTTGAATCATTTGAAATATCAAGTAGTTCATATTCCTGAGCTAGTGTACATACATTTTTTATATTTTTCATATCTGATTTATTATCAGATAGACGCTTTAAAATTTGTTTTTTAATTTCGTTTTCTATCTGTATACTAAATGTATTATGCATTACTTTTTTTGCTACATAAGATACAAAGAGTGCTAAAAGCGCAGCAGAAGCAATCGTCAATATTACAGAGCCTTTATCTTCTTGAATAACCTTAATTAAGGGCTTGTTATATGCATCGTTACAAAAATCATGATTAGCAATATCAAAAACTTGTTCTAGATATAAAAGTGCAAACTTAGAATCGTCAGAGTTTATGTGAAATTGGGCTATGCAAACAGTATCAATAGATATGCTTCTCATATATGATAACCCAAAATCAAAATGCTCAATTTTTTTTCGTATTTTATATAATTTGCTATCATATATAAGCACTTCTTCAAAAGGAATATCTTCCCAGTTAATATCTGAAAGATACATATATATTGATATATAATCCTTAAGCGGTATTTTATAATAGTTATAATAAAAGAAAATCATATCTAAAATTTTTATTATTGTACTTTTTCTATTTTGAGCCGACTGAGAAATAATTATTGGGAATAACTGTTTAAATTCCATTGTTAATCCATGAATAGGAATCATTTCACCAATTATTATTGAATTTAAATATTCAAAATATAATTTTTTATTAATCAGATTATCAACAAATTCTTTAGAGTTACCGTTCCAAATATCTTCAATTTTACCTCTATATTTAAATTCAAAACTTTGAATGTCAGTATCTTTATATAAGTATGTAGTCCATAAATTTGCACAAAGATAAACATTTCTAAGAGAACAGTTATCAAATTTAAGATTTTCTGCAACACATTCAGATATATCAACTTTTATAAACTCACATTTAGAGAATGTATTGCAATCAAGCGAAGACTTTTTAAAAGTACAATTGATAAATGTACATTCATAAAATTCGCAATGATACATATTTGTTACAAATTCTTCATCTCTAAATACACATTTTTTAAAGTATGTATACTGTATTGCAACACCATGATAGCGATTACTATTGAACATAACTCGTTCAAGAACTGCATTTTTTATTAAACAAGAACCAAAATCAACTAAATCAAAATCTGTATTCTTAAAATACACATCTATAAAATCTGCACGCCCAAAAAGATTTCTATTGAAGGTACAATTGTAAAAACAACTACGACTAAAATCACTACGAAAAAAAGATATTTCTTTTGTTATTCGACTATAATCTATATCCTTAAACACTAAATCTGATAAATTACAGCTTTCATGGTTTTTTTCATTTTCTTTAAAATATTTAACACATGTTAAATTATCCATAATGTGCCTTCCTTGTTAATTGATAATTATTGCCAAAATTAATATTATCACCATTTAGATTCCAATTAAAAATAAATTACTTTGATAATTAGAAGTTATCTTGTGTTTATCTATAATTATTAAAATTATACATCATATTTGCAAATTTGTCAATAGATTTTTACAAATTTCTTTCCTTTTTTCTGCAAATTTTTGCAAAATTGGACAAAA
>CATLFA010000059.1 GCA_949927585.1 uncultured Clostridiaceae bacterium | reverse complement strand
TTTCTTAATAATTTTCTTTTCTTTTTTACATTCTGCAATATACTCCAATACTTCTTGGAAACTTCCCATAAAACACTTATCACTATCATATACATATTTGTTGTCTTTTTCTATTACAAAAGATAATATACATAAATGTTCTAGGTTTATTTCATCTACATAAGATTTTGTTTCCACTATTTCGTAAGCTATCTTTTCTGTAATTTTACCATATTTTAAAACTTTTGTATTTGTCATCTTTGCAATTCCACTTGCTTTAAACATATCTCTTGCTTTCATACACATACTTATCATCTCCTTTCTATATATTATACCATATTAAATATGAAATGTCAATACTAATTTTGAATTTTTTAGAGGTTTACCCAAAATACCTCTAAAAATTTGTATAATCTCAAACTATTTTATAGAGATTACACCCATAAATAATAATAGTAAATAAACAAATGCCAAACATATCACTTCCTTTCTTTATATCTATCACAAATGTAGTCCATATTGGAAAATAATTTGTTCTTTATAAACTTCTTACATTTATAAAGATTTTCCTTTCCATAAGCTTTGATTATATCATCTTCCATATAATCTACAAATTCAAAAACAATTTCTTTAAAGTAGTAATCTTTCTTTTTTGTTTTACCACTTTCTATATAACATTCAAAACTGTCTAAAATATCTCTTTCTGTAAAATCGAATTTAACAAACTTATCTTCCATATATAGTACCTCTTTTGATTTTATTTGTTATGGAATTATTATTATCTTTCCCAACAACAAAATTATTATACCATATTGTGAAAGATTTGTCAAGTAACTTCTGGAAATTTTTTAGAGAAAATTTTTCCTACATATTATATATAAAAAAAATATTGTAATGAGCATACCCCATTACAATATCTAATAACTAAAAATTGATTACATACTAATCTAAATCTTTAGTTAAAAAAGAAAATTGAAAACGAACTACTATAAAAAATATTACATATATATAATACCATAAATCGAAAAGTTTGTCAAGTATTTATGAAAAATTTTTTGTGGACTTTTGATAAATGCGATTTTTACTCTTAATCCAGCGATTTTTATAAAATGCGATTTTGTTTACTAATCCAGCAACTTTTTATTTCTTTTTATTTAGTTGCTTATTTATTATAATAAACTCTTTAAAGAATATAACAAATAAAAAAAACAAGAATGATTTATTCTTGTTTTTAATATCCTCTTGTCTTTTTATCTGTCCAAAAACAATTATCCATAGAAAAATCTTTATTATAATCTTTTCTATCTAAATATGTTTTACCACTTTTAATGTCGAATCCATTATCTTTAGCCCATATATAAAATGCTTCAAATGGTTTTTGATTTTTCTTTAACTCTGGAAAGAATTTAATATTTTTATCAATAATCTTTATTTTGAATAAATTACTTGGTTGTTGATATTTTTGTTTCCAATTAAGATATATTTGATATAATTTTTTACCATTTTCTGACATTAATAAATCTTTATAATTATCTCTGTCTTTATTGATTTTTCGTCTTAAACAACCACAAGATTTTGTTCTACCATCTAATAAATATCTTCCTTGAACTTCTACATCATTACCACATTCACATTTACAAAGATACATTGGAATACTTGTTTCTGTTTTTTTTGTTTTTACTATTTTATTATCTAATCTTTTTAATACAGTAAGTTTTCCAAATTTTGTACCATCTTTAATATCTACATTCTTTTTTCTTGGACTAATATATTCACAGCCATCTAATCCACAAGTAATTGATTTTTTTCTAGTCTTTTTCAAATCTATTAAGTCTTGTATAGGCATTTTTAGAGTTCTTTTACATTGTAGACATTTAACAGTAGCGTTTCCACTTACTTTATTAACATCTGTAACATATAATTGACCAATTTGTTCCCCCATAACATTAACTGTTTTATGTCTTTTGATTCCTTTACTATTTTTTAAACAACCACAAGATTTTGTATTACCTAATTTTAGATTATATCCTAATACTTCTGTTGTATTCCCACACTTACATTTACAAATCCATTTTCTTGTTTTGTCATTATATTCTATAACTGTTAAGTTTCCAAAATGTTTTCCAGTTAAATCTTCTTTCAAAGAAATGTCCTCCTTTCGCTGAATTAAAATTTTAAAATTTTTATTTCTCTTAATTTAAAAGTATTTGAAAATTAAAAATTAAAAATTCTTAAATCAAAAAATAAAATTTTAAAAATTTAAAATCTTAAAATTCAAAAATGAAAAATTAAGAAATTAAAAATCTAAAAATTTAAAATTGTAGGTTTTGATTGCCAATAATACTTTTTAAAGAAACTTCTTTATCATTCAAAATCTTTCTTACTGTTTCTCTTGATATTGCTTCTTTGACAATTTCTCTATTTTGATTTCTTATTGAATATAATTCATTATAATGGTTTGTAATCATTCTAATAGAGAAACCTTCATTATATAATTTCTTTATATCTTCTTTTATCTTTTGAGCTACTTTTTTTTGTGAATCTGTCATATTTATTCCTCTTCTAATTTCTTTTTGAGGGTTTTTAGAATTATTTTTTTCTTTTTGTGAATTTGAAAATATAACTATTTTTTTCTTTGGTAATAAGACATCTGTTATTTTCATACTTGACCCTCCTTTCTACATAATTTTTTATTATAATGCTGTATGCATTATTTGTCAAGTTCTATATATGAAAATTTTTATTTTTTGTAGATTCTTTCTGTATGATTATATTATATCATAAGTTGCAAAATATGTCAAGTGATTTTTTGAAATTTCTTATGTAAACTTTTTATTTTTGTTTTTTGTTAAGAAAAATATTAAATTGTTTTTGAGATATTTTATTGTGTTTTGAAGATGTTTTATTTATTTGTTTAGTAAATGTGTCATAATCAACTACTTGATTTTTATCTTTAGCAGAAGTTACCAATCTACCTTTTCTTTCATTATAATAATATCCTTTATTATTTAATTCTTTAATTGTAAAGAATTGTGAATTTATAAAAATTCCAAATTGTAAATTATCTTTACTGTATGGAAGTTTTCTATTTGGTTTCCTATTTGAAAAGTATTCATTATATCTTAATGATTTGCTCCAGAGTATAAAATCATCCCAACCATTCCAATTATTTTTTTCTTCTTGTGTAAAATGAGAATATAATTTATATAAATTTGGGAGTTGTTTTCTAGTTACTTCACAACCACAAGAATATTTTATTCTTTTATCTTTTATGTTTGTAATTGGGATTAATATTTTTTTACCACACTCACATTGACAAATTACTTTTTTATCATTATAATAATCTATAATAGTAAGAAATCCAATTTTTTTATTTATTAAATTATCTTTCATTTATATTATACCTCCATTTAATAATATTATACACTATTTTAAAAGATTTGTCAAGTAATTTAAAAAACTGTCGGCTACTTTTTATTAACTACTGCTTATAAATACAGAAACTTTCCTTTCGTTTGATTTTTTGAATTTTTAAAATCTCTAAAAACGTTGTGGGAGTAGAGTTCTATCTAACTTGACAAATCTTTTTTTTTATGCTATAATGGGTTTAGCAACCCATTGCTAAAAGCTTTAGGTTTTCTAAAGCGTTAGTAAATGGATTAGTTGTGGATTGGAGGGTGGGAGATATAATATAAAATAGCAATGCGTGAGCAGGGATATTTTATATTATTATAAGGTTAGGGGGTTTAAGGGGGTAAAGCCTATTTGGAGGGATTTATGGAAGAGAAG
>CATLFA010000058.1 GCA_949927585.1 uncultured Clostridiaceae bacterium | reverse complement strand
GTTTATAATTAGTCAATATGGTGGTCCTGATGGAGAGCTTGCTGCTTCTTTAAGATATTTATCTCAAAGATTTGGTATGCCAGATCAAAATGCTAAGGCTATTTTAAATGATGTTGGTACAGAAGAATGGGTTCCGTGATGATGTCAATAGCTAAAGACATTGATTACAATCTTAGCTATTGACTATAAAATTTTACTTTCTATTGATAATTTTAGATAAATTTGTTATAATTATAAGTAAGTAACAGTAGTTTAAAGTTTCAAATAGGAGGTTCCATATGACAACTGGTGAAAGATTTATCAACTTAAAAGAACGGTTACATACTTTAAAATCTAAAAATGCAATTAGTGAGAATCGTTATTTAGCAGTACAGACCATTTTACAGCAGGCAGAGAAATTTGTAGGAGTGGAAAATCCACCTGAATTGCAACTTGATTTGTTAGTAGTTCAGGGGTTGGACTCAGCAGAAAATTTAATTAAAGGTGCTGAAGACAAGAGTTCATAACAGAGCTCTTGTTCTTTTTCATTTTAAGTAAGTTTAGATATTTTAGGATGTATATGTAATTCAAAATCAGTTGGGTCTGCATCTTTCTTTATAGATTTTTCTTTTTTTAAATATGTAACTTTAGATATTATGCTTTTCAGTAAAATGTTCTTATCTTCAGCAGTTTCTAGTTTATCATATAAATCAATTACATTTTCTAATTTAGGTATCATAGTTTCTTTTTCATTCTGTACTTCTGTATTTTTTTGTAATATAGAATTATATTCTTCTAATTTACTTTCTAAACTTTGAATATTATCTTTTATAGCTTTTGAACGATTTATAAATTCATCTTTGTTGTAAATTCCATTTTCTAAAAAGTCATATATTTTATCAAGTTTATCATTTTCTTTCTCTAATTCTTTTTTAGTAGAAACAATAGACTTTTCAATTAGATTATTATTTTCAGCATTTGAATTATCTTTAATATTATAATCTACTTTATAATTTTCAAGCCAAATTTTTAAAGCTTTAATTATTTTGTTCTCTACAATATAAAGTTTAGAACTTACATTATCACATTTTGAATTAGAACATATAAGTGTTGCAGGTTTGTCAGCTTTTGTATAAGGTCGTCTCTGCATAGGCTTGCCACATTTTTCGCAAAATACTAAACCTACTAATGGATTTTGAATAATAGTACTATATTTTACTTTTGGTGTATTTTGCTTTCTTTTTTCTTGTACTAATTCCCATGTTTTATTATCAATAATAGGGTCATGTAAACCATCATAAATTAGATAATCTTGATTACGAGGTCTACTAATGATAAGATGTCCATTTTTCGTTTTCTTTTTTTGTTTTCTTCTATTCCAAACAATTTTACCAATATAGGTAGGATTAGAAAGAATATCCTTAACAGAAGAAATCGTCCATTCATTTGAAATTCTAGGCTTTAAATTCATGTCATTTAACCTCTTTACAACAGAGCCTATTGTATTACTTTCAAAAGTATATAGTCTAAAAATTTCTTTCACAATAAGTGCTTCATCTTGATTAATAGATAAAGTGTATCCTTTTGAAGCCTTTAGCTTTACTCTATCATAACCAAAAGGGGCAATATTACCAACAAACTTACCTTCAGAAACAGAAACCTCTCTCCCCTTTTGCAGACGCCTATTAATTGTTTTATATTCTCGCCTAGACATAAATAAGCCAAATTCAAAATATTCTTCATCAAATTCATTATCTGGGTCATAAGTTTTAACCGGTGTAATAATTTTTGTATGAGAATATTTAAAAGCTTTTGAAACACGACCTTGATCAGCAGTATCCCCACGAGCTAACCTTTCTACTTCAACAACTAAAACACCAGTCCACTTTTCATTTTCAACATCTTTAAGAAGTTTTTGCATTTCTTTTCTTTCACTAATCGTTTCGCCACTTACAACTTCTCGATAGATTTTTGAAATATGTAGATTTCGGCTTGAGGCTAAAGTAGTTAAAATTTTCTCATGTCTTGCTAAAGTTTCTCCTTCTCCATATTTTTCAGATTCTATATCTTCTCTTGATTTTCTTAAATATATTGCATATGTGCCATCTTGCACATTTCCTCCTTTCCTTGTAATTTGTCTTTAACTTAAGCTTATTATATCTGTAATTGCAACAAATTACAACAAAGAAGGATTTATTTTTCTTATTAAATTAATAATAACATTATCTATGTATTCTTTTTGAGTAGTTACATTTTCTACAATGTAATCATCATAAAATTTTACTTTAGTATTTTCAATAGTATATTCTTCTAATAACATATAAATCGCCTCTTTAAAATTTATGAAAAAAAGAAAAAAAAATACCCAAGACAACTTGTCTTGAGCCAATTTATATTTTTCTATGCTAACATTATATAATGGGCAATTTATAAAATCAATTCCCTTTTATTTCCCTTTTTTCTAAAAACAAATTGTTGCAAAAATGTTAATTTTATGTTAATATAATACATAGTAATATTTTATAAAAAATTGAAATTAAAAGGAGTATATAAATATGCAAAATACATTAGAAGAAGCAACTGCAAAACATTTAAGACTTTTAATTCAAGAATTAGCAGATAAAAATATAACTGGAATTAGATTTTTAAAGCAAGGAAATAAAGTTATGCTTTTATTTGATAAAACGCTTTTAAGTAAATCAAATCAACAAATATTGAATGCATTGAATGTAACTTATCCTAATATTATAGTATCTATAAATGATTCAGAAAACCCATTTAATTATGAAGGATTATATGAGCTAGATTCAGAAAAAATTAATAAGAAAGTTCGTCCATATAATTCGTATTGTTATTCAGTACAAGAACAAGCCAATGTGACTGAATATTTTGATAGATTTAGATTTACAGGAATTGAATTAGATACAGATGAAATATCAGATAAAAATATTCAATTTGGTTATTTTTTAGAATTTATTAATGCATTACAAGAACAGGATGTAATGCAATATGAAAATATGAAAGTTTTAGACAAAAATATAATTCAACGACATGAACATTATTTGAGAAATGGAAGGCCAGATAAAAGACATATAGCTTTATGGGTTCATTATAATGAAGAATTAATTGAATATTCAAATGGATTAAAAGTTTCAGATGATCCATATTTATCTAAATTATATATAGCAGTATTAAATAAAGGAGCAAGTAGTGTAAATGAGCAACATGTCAAACTTACTTTAGACAGAATAAATCAAAATGTTCAAGATTATTTAAAAAGAAGATTGCAAGATGACGAAGAAAATCCAAGAAAAAAAATTATGGGACAACGTAGTATAAATAGGCAATCTCAAATAGAAGAAGATTATATGGAAATTGAATAGAAAGCATAACAATATAAAAATAAATCCTTTGCATAAATTTTAATGTGCTTTATAAAATCAACTCAAGGTTAAAATGAATGTGCTATTGCACAACCTTGACTTAATTTTATAAGCACATTATTTTTCAGTTAAGAGGACTTAAGGATAAATTTTGTCAAAATCTTCTATAACCTCAATTAAAATTGAGGGCAGGAAAGCGAGTGTTTATACATCGCCTGCACACATTGAAGGACAAGCCTCCAAGAGTTAATAAAAGAACAAAAATTTTAAACAGATTTGATGTAAAAATTCACTGAATTAACTGGCTCAAACCCGCTATTCTTCGTTAAAATTAAAAATAGTGAACTAAAAAATTAAAAAAGTTCACTCATTTTAGGCAAAAGTTCACTAAGTGTACTAAATTTTTCTAAAATATTTTAGAAAAATACACCAAATGAACTATAAAATTTAATATTAGTTCACTCGGTGTATTAAAATTTTATAGATTATTTGAAATTGTGTGCTATTATTTTTTATAAAATTATTATAATACAATTGACAAAAGAACGAATGTTTGATAGTATGTAACAAATAAGAAATGAGGTTGATATTATACATGGATAACAAACTAATTGGAACTGAAAATGATATTGTATTTTATAAAAAAAAGAATGGAGATACTAACATTGAATTATTAATAAATGGCGAAACATTGTGGGTATCACAAAAAACTATGGCACAAATATTTGAAATTGATAGAACAGTTATAACTAAACATTT
>CATLFA010000057.1 GCA_949927585.1 uncultured Clostridiaceae bacterium | reverse complement strand
AATAGAGATTTTCGTACACATAGGAGGAGATTTTTATGAGTAAATTAAAAAGTTTAGATAAACAATTAGAAGATATGTCTATTAAATGGTATATTAAAGAATACTATGGAGAAGAGTTAACAAAGAATAAAAGTAAAGAATATAGAATGCAGGTAATAAAAGAAATAAAAAGTTCTACAAATAAAAATGATATGGTTAAAGAATATTTATCTAAGCATCCAAAAGTAAAACAACAATATGTAAAAAAGAAGAAAGCAATAAATAAAGTTAAATTTTTGATAGGAACAGGAATTTTAACAGTAGCAGTGGGAGTAGGTGCATATACTGTTTCAAAGAAGACAGAAAAAGCTGAATCTGATAATCAACAAATAGAATATACTCTATATGAAGAACCAGAAGCACAAGAAAATGAATATGAAAAATTCTTTGAAGAACTAAGAAATATAAAAAATACAAATGCACGTGATGAAGAAATAGTAAATTTTACAAAAGAGAAAATAGTAGAAGCATATAATATGAAAAATAAAGATAATCCAATAACAGCAGATAGATTACAATATTTAGAATTAAATGAAAATGTAGTAGCACACATTGACGCAAGGGGATATGATGTATCATATGAGAGAATATCACAAAGAGAACAGTATAATCAACAAGAAAATGAAGTGTTAAAAAATATGACAATATATGAATTCAAAATAGATGGAAAAACAGTTGCTGTATACAATAGACAAGGAGATGAAATAGTAGATAGTGATATAGAGAATAAAGAAGAATTCTTTAGAAACACAATAAGCTTATTAGATAAAACACAAAAATTGCAAGGAGCATATAAATATAATAATAGTGAATATGATATTTCAATATTAGAAAATAATTATGAAAATGTAGCAGAAGAACTAATACAAGAACAGCAAACAGAAAAAAATGATTATCAAAGAAGTGAGTAAAATAAAGAAGTGAATTTTCGAATTCACTTTTTTATTTTATTTAAAATATTTTTATGATTATAAAAAAAATACTTGTACAAAATAATATTATGTGATATAAATAAGTAAAGTTAAAAAGTCCTAGGGAGGAACACATATGGATGAAAATAAGAAAACTATTTTAATAGTAGATGATGAAAAAACAATAGTAGATATGTTAGTATATAACTTACAAAAAGAAGGATATAATACTTTAGAAGCGGCAGATGGAGAAGAAGGAGTACGTATAGCATTAGAGAATAAACCAAATCTAGTATTATTAGATATAATGTTACCAAAAATGGATGGTTTAGCAGTGTGTAAAAGAATTAGACAATCATTAAACATACCAATTTTAATGATTTCTGCAAAAGATGAAGAAATAGATAAAATTTTAGGTTTAGAATTAGGAGCAGATGATTATATAACAAAACCATTTAGTGTTAGGGAACTAATGGCTAGAGTAAAAGCCAATTTAAGAAAAGCAGAGATAACAGCTAAAGCTATAGAAAACGAACCTAATAAAGATACCGAGTCAAATTCTAATGTTTTAACAGTAGGAGATTTAAGCCTAGACTTAAGTAAATTTGAGGTTAAAGTTAGAGGAGAAGTAATAGACTTAACATTAAGAGAATTTGAAGTTATTAAATATTTAGCAAATCAACCAGGACAAGTAGTAACAAGAGAAACATTACTTGAAAAAGTATGGGGATATGAGTATTATGGAGATATAAGAACAGTTGATGTTACAGTAAGAAGAATTAGAGAAAAAATAGAAAAAGATACTTCAAATCCAAAAATACTAATAACAAAAAGAGGAGTAGGATACTATATAGCTTCACGGAAAATAGTCGTAGAGAATTAATGAAGAATAAATAATAAATATTATGAAGAGGTCGACACATTACGCGACCTATTGTTAAAAGAAGATATAAGGGGCTTAATCGGTAAGGAATCCCCAAGAGGAATACCGAATTACGCCCTTTTTATATAGTGAAAGGGTAATAAATAATGTTAAGAAATGTACAACTAAAAATTATATTAATATTTGGAATAATAGGAATTATATTAATAAGTGCAATAGGTTTTTTTTATGGACTAAGTTTAGAACAAGTAGCAAATGTTGAAGGTTATACTGAAGTTATAAGTTCACAAGTGAAAAATGTTAGAGATATTACTATTGTTGCAGAAACTCTATATGGAATAATTACAATTTTAATAGGAATGTTTATATCAAAAACAGTGTTAAATCCTATTACAAAATTAATAAAAGATGCTCCTAGAATTGCAGCAGGAGAAAATATAAATATAATATCTAATGAGGAAAATAAAAAGAAAACAAGTGTAGACGAATTAACAAATGCTTTTGACATAATGACAAAGGAATTAAGAGAAAAGTTAAATGAAGTAAATAGAAAAAGAAAACAAATAGAAACAATTCTTCTTCATATGACAGATGGAATTATTGCATTTGATATGGAAGGAAATATAACTCATATAAATCCCGCAGCAACAGAACTATTTAATTTGTCAGAAGAAGATAATTCATTTGATAAAATATTTAAGAAGATAAACATAGATATTAACTTAGAAAAAACAGTATATTTAGAAGATTGGACATCTTTAGAGCAAAGAGCAACAGTAGGGGAAAAATACTTAAAAATACTTTTTGCTTCTTTTAAAGATGAAAAGGAAATACCTTCAGGTATAATGGTAGTAATACAAGACATAACAGAACATGTTAAATTAGATAATATGAGAAAAGAATTTGTAGCAGATGTGTCACATGAATTAAAAACTCCAATTACTTCTATAATGGGTTATGCAGATACTCTTTTAGAAAGTGAATATGAAAAAGACATGCAAGATAAATTTCTAAATGTTATTTCTTCAGAAGCAAGAAGAATGGCAAAACTAGTTACAGACTTACTTACACTTTCTAAATACGACACAAATAAAATGAAAAAAGAAACAACAGAATTTGATTTAGGTGAACTTGTAAAGAAATGTCAAGAAAAACTACAAGTAGAGATAAATAAGAAAAAGCACCAAGTTGAGTGTTTTGTCACAGCAAATGTGCCACCTGTACAAGCAGACTATGATGGAATAGAAAGAGTAATACTAAATATACTTACTAACAGTATAAAATATACTCCAGAAAATGGCACAATAAAAATATATGTAGGTTTTGTATACAATGATGCATATATAAAAGTAATTGATAATGGTATAGGAATTCCAGAAGAGGACCTAAACAGAATATTTGAAAGATTTTATAGAGTAGATAAAGCACGTACTAGAGAAATGGGAGGAACAGGTTTAGGTCTTTCAATTGCAAAAGAAATATTAGACCAAAATAACTCTAGTATAGACATAAAAAGCAAAAAAGGTGAAGGAACAGAAGTAGTGATAAGGATCCCTACAAAATAGGTTAAAGAAAGTAGAGAGTAAATTATTAATAACTCATTCTTACAAGAAATGGTAAAACACATAAGGTTAATATACAAATTTTAATTACTATTATTCTAAAATTGAATTGTATGGAGAGTAGTAAATGTATTATATAGAAAAATGCCATGAAAGATCAAATCTAAGATATCAATTTGAAAAAAACAGTTGAAAATATAAAGAATAAAATATATAATTTAAGTAGTACTTAATTAAAAAGGAAGGAAGAACAGAAAATGATTCAGATAAATGAAAAGGTTAAAGAAGTTTTAGAATGGGTATATTGCATAGTAATAGCATTAGTACTTGCATTATTAATTAGATACTTTATAGGAACTCCAACTGTTGTAAAACAAGTGTCTATGAACCCAACATTAATACAAAATCAAAGACTAATACTAAATAAAACAGTCAGAACTTTTCATGGAGAATATAAAAGAGGAGATATAATAACATTTGAAGCTCCAAGTGACCTAGATGCAAAATCTGAAAAGGCAGAATATAACTATAAACCACATAATTGGTTTGAAAGTTTTACTTATTATGTATTAGAAATAAATAAACTAAGTTATATAAAAAGAGTAATTGCGCTTCCAGGAGAACATGTAGAAATAAAAGATGGAACAGTTTATATAAATGGAGAAAAACTACAAGAAGATTATTTACAAGATACAGTAATAACAGATGCTCAAAATTCAAATTTAATAGATTTTACTGTCCCAGAAGGATATATATTTGCAATGGGAGATAATAGAGGACAAAGTATGGACTGTAGAAAATTTGGGTGTATACCAATAGAAAAAATAGAAAGTAAAGTATGGATTAGATTTTGGCCATTAAACCTTTTTGGTAAAGTAGACTAAAATTAATTATTATAATATGGAGGAATAATATAATTTGAGATTTGAAAATATTGTAGGAAACGAAAGAGTAAAAGAATTATTAAATAAGGCAATAAATTCAAATAATATATTACACAGTTACTTATTTTTAGGAATTGATGGAATAGGTAAAAAAATTTTTGCACAAGAATTTGCTAAAATGATTTTGTGTAAAAATAAAAGTGATGAATGCAATAATTGCAAATCTTGTATAGAATTTGAAAATAATAATCATCCTGATTTTATGATAATTGAAAATGAAGAAAAATCAATAAAAATAGAGCAAATAAGATATATGCGGACAAAAAATATACGAAAAACCAGTTACATCAAATAGAAAAGTATATATTATAAATAATAGTGATACTATGACAAAAGAAGCTCAAAATAGTCTATTAAAAGTGCTAGAAGAACCTCCAGAATATGTAATAATTATATTAATTGCCTCAAATGAAAATAAATTGCTAAATACAATAAGATCAAGATGTATAAAAATAAATTTTAATAACCTAAAAAAAGAAGAAATTGCAAAATATATACATAAAAATAACATAAATATTGAAGAAAACATGATTGTATATGCACAAGGAAGCATAGGAAAAGTACTAAAAATACAAAATCTAAAAGAAGAATATAAAAAGATAGAAGAACTAATAGAAAGATTAGATAGAGTTAGTTTAGTTGAAATATTAAATAGTGCAGAAGTATTATATAAAAATAAAGATAATATA
>CATLFA010000056.1 GCA_949927585.1 uncultured Clostridiaceae bacterium | reverse complement strand
TTTATTTAAATCAATATGTTTTTAGTTTTTCTGTATTAATTTAAATATAGTAGAATGTAAATTTTAATATTATAATACAATTATGTCTACTTGTCAAAGTATTAATTTAAATATAGTAGAATGTAAATAAATATTGCAGATAATATTTTCATATTTTTGCTCCTGTATTAATTTAAATATAGTAGAATGTAAATTATTCTGTAATTAGTTAATTGGTTAACGTCAATAAGTATTAATTTAAATATAGTAGAATGTAAATTAGATTCTAAATTTACAGCTTGGTAACATCTATCTTGTATTAATTTAAATATAGTAGAATGTAAATAATTTAACTCAAACAAATATAGTAAAAAACAATGCAGTATTAATTTAAATATAGTAGAATGTAAATATAAATTAATGGAATATAAAAAAGAAATATGGAACGGTATTAATTTAAATATAGTAGAATGTAAATATAGCAAGTATTTGTTCTTCATAAGTTAAACTTATTTGTATTAATTTAAATATAGTAGAATGTAAATTAAAAAGGCTGTTTAATTCTTCAAAAATTTCTTTATGTATTAATTTAAATATAGTAGAATGTAAATCAACTTGCTGGTAAGAGACTGTTAAGTACAATCTCTGTATTAATTTAAATATAGTAGAATGTAAATTTTTATTTGTTACCCCCTTCATCTATATTTTGTTCTGTATTAATTTAAATATAGTAGAATGTAAATAAAGAAAATAAATTTGCAAAGTTTAAAGTTGTATAAGGTATTAATTTAAATATAGTAGAATGTAAATCCTTTATTTAAACTATTTATTGTTACCATACAAGTAACGTATTAATTTAAATATAGTAGAATGTAAATAGAATTGATTAGGAAAGGAAGCAGACAAATGAGAAGAGTATTAATTTAAATATAGTAGAATGTAAATGTTTACTGATGCAGACAAATGGAAAGCTTGTGAAGTATTAATTTAAATATAGTAGAATGTAAATTCACAGTCTATTTTTATATGTATTGGTATTCCTATGTATTAATTTAAATATAGTAGAATGTAAATAACTTTTCTACGATTTGTTGTAGGCTCTGTTGGGCTGTATTAATTTAAATATAGTAGAATGTAAATGAAACATTATTGGCAGTAATTACACAGCAGAGAAAGTATTAATTTAAATATAGTAGAATGTAAATTATTTACCATCAACACCATTAACACCTACTCCACAAGTATTAATTTAAATATAGTAGAATGTAAATTTATAAATATAGTTTTTGTTTTCCTCATCTACTCTGTATTAATTTAAATATAGTAGAATGTAAATTATTTCAAAGGCTGTATATAGCTCGTTACATGATATGGTATTAATTTAAATATAGTAGAATGTAAATGAAGGTACTCGTGTTCTTAATTCTTCAAATATAGATAGTATTAATTTAAATATAGTAGAATGTAAATTTGTTTCTAAGTAAGGCAAACATTGACAACTAAATGTATTAATTTAAATATAGTAGAATGTAAATGTAGAAGAGACAGATTATGAACAACAAGATTTTATAGGTATTAATTTAAATATAGTAGAATGTAAATTTTTGTATTAATGTACGATTAGGGCTACTTTCATTTGGTATTAATTTAAATATAGTAGAATGTAAATAATAAACATGATGATGCACCAGATAGTGTAGCAATGTGTATTAATTTAAATATAGTAGAATGTAAATAATTCTTATTTATGCACAAAGACCAAATGCAACAACGTATTAATTTAAATATAGTAGAATGTAAATTCGGGAGGTTTTGGCATTTCTCTTCCTTGCTCTTTTAGTATTAATTTAAATATAGTAGAATGTAAATGAAGAACCTAAAGTAGCAAATATAAAAGCAATTGAACGGTATTAATTTAAATATAGTAGAATGTAAATCAACATAAAGCATGGGAAAAAGCAAAGGAAAGATATGGTATTAATTTAAATATAGTAGAGCAAATTATAAAAAACAATCAAATATGAAGTAAGAAAAAACGAAATAGTATAATAATTATTTGGAATTTGTAATAGAAATAGCAAAAGGAGAAAGATTAATGGTTAAAAAACTATTTGAAATGGACAAAGAAATAATAAGAGTATAAATGGAGCTGTTATTAGTAATAAAAAAGTACATAACTAAGTAATAAAAACAACAAAAAAGTTATTTAGAAAACAAAAATTATAATAAATGAATTAAAAGCTAGGAAAAAAGATGAAAAATATATTTATACAATACCCAAAATGTTCTACATGCAAGAAAGCAAAAAAATGGCTAGAACAAAATAACATTGAATTTATAGAAAGAAATATTGTTACTGAAACACCAAATTAATATCAGAAAAAAACATATTTATAGGTTTTAAAGAAGAAAAGTGGAACAATTTAAAATAATAAATACTTGATGGAAAACTTAGAAATTTACATCAAGTATTTATATATATAATTCAAATTAAAATTTTAATAAAAATATAAGAGAAAAAATTGATCCAATTATTTGACAATTTAATAATTAATAATTAAGTTTTTTATTAATTTTAATCAAATAATACTTAATATCAAAATAACTAACCTCATTAGGAAGCATATCTTTAATTTCTCGTAATCTACCAGAATTACACTTATTAATAGCCTTATAAATTTCATTTTCAAACCTAATATTAACCTCTTTTTCTAAATCAATAATAAGACCATTTTCATAACAATCTAACAAATGTTGCTCAATTGTTCTTTCAGTAAGACCTCTAACCTCAGCAATTTCTTTAATATTTTTACTATCTTTAGTATAAAGCTCATAACTAACAAATTTAGTGTCGACTTTAGAAGTAAAATTACTTTTGTTTTTATGTTCTTCTAAAATATCAAGTTTCTTAATATTATGCTCTTGAACATAATTTCTAATAGAAGCTATAAAAACATCACCATATTTTTCTAACTTGAAGGCTCCAACTCCACTTATTTTAAGCATGCTATCCACATCTGTTGGATAATATGTGCACATCTGTTTTAAAGAAACGTCTGAAAATATAATGAAAGGTGGAACATTATTTTGTTTTGAAACTTCCATTCTAAGTTCTCGTAATATTTCAAGTAAGATGTTATCAAAAGTTAAGCTTTCGGAATCATTTTTACTATTCTTTTCAGGTTTCAAACTTCTTTCAATTTTCTTATTAATAGTAACTTTACTATCAGAAAATAAAACCTCATTTGCTTTAGAATTTAAAGTTAAAATAGGATATTTATCACCAATACTCTTAATATATCCTTCTGCAACTAAAAATGAAATTAAATCTCTAATAGTATCTCTACTATATTCACTCATAATTCCATAAGTAGAAAGTGAATCAAAACCAAAATCTTTAACCTTTGCAGATTTAGACCCCTTAAGAACATCAGCCACCAAACCAGCGCCAAAACGCTCATTCATTCTTTTAATACAAGAAAGAATTTTTTTGCTGTCAATTGTAATATCAGTTATTTCCATTTCAGAATTACAGTTAGAGCAAAATTTACAATTATTAAAATTAGGAGTTTCACCAAAGTATTCTAAAATATAACTTCTAAGGCATTTGCTAGTATTACAATAATCTACTATATCATTTAACTTTTGGTACTCGTTAGAGTGATTACCTTCATATGAATGCTCTATTAAAAATTTATTTGTGACAACATCTGCTCTACTAAATAGTAATACACATTCAGCCTTATCCCCATCACGTCCAGCACGTCCAGCTTCTTGATAATAGCTTTCTAGATCAGAAGGCATATTGTAATGAATAACATACCTTACATTAGACTTATCAATACCCATTCCAAAAGCATTTGTAGCAACCATAATTTCAGTTCTATCATATACAAAGTCATCTTGAAAAGTACTTCTACTTTTTTCACTCATTCCTGCATGATACTTAGAAACTTTATAACCATAATTGCAAAGCCTTTCATAAACTTCATCTACAGTTTTTCTAGTAGAACAATAAATAATACCACACATATTTTTATGCTCTTCTAAAAATTTAAGTAAAAATTCCTTTTTACTTTCAGGTGTTTGAACACTAAAATAAAGATTTTTTCTATCAAAACCAGTAGTTAAAACAAAAGGACTATGCAAATCTAATAATTTAATAATATCATCTTTAACAACCGTAGTAGCAGTAGCAGTAAAAGAAACGACAACAGGCCTTTTAGTTAAACTACTAATAGTTTTCGAAATTTCACAATAACTAGGTCTAAAGTCATGTCCCCATTGTGAAACGCAATGAGCTTCATCAATTGCAATCATTGAAATATCTAAAAAATTAAGCATACTAATAAAAGTATCTGAAAAGAACCTTTCAGGTGCTACATAAATAATTTTATACATTCCATGATAGATATTCTGAATAGTTTGTAAATAGTCACTCTCTGTTAGTGAACTATTAATATATGTAGCTGGGATACCAACTTGGTTCAAACTATCTACTTGATCTTTCATAAGTGAAATAAGAGGGGAAATAACAACAGTTACCCCATTAAAAACCATAGCAGGAATTTGATAACAAATAGATTTACCAGCACCAGTAGGCATAATTCCCAAACAATCTTCTTTTTTTAAAATATGATTAATAATTTCAGATTGTCCAGCCCTAAAATTATCATAACCAAAATACTTCTTTAAAACTTCAATAGCTGTCAATAAAAAAACCTCTTTTCTTATTTAAGTTCTAGGAAAGTGCACTTCCTAATTAAACATTATACAATATTTTAATGCACTTGACATATTTTCTTAGCTGTTTGAACATAAGTGAATTACAGCTAAGTTATAATTAGCAAATTAATTATCGAAACTTAAATTTTCCTAACGAAGAATAAACTTAGAAAATTTTAGTTTCATTTTATATTTAAAAATTATACTATGGAAAATGTAAAGATGCAAAAACATTGAATTAAATTATGTACACTAATTTATCATATTATTTGTAAGTTGTAAATAGAAAAAAAGAAAAAAATTAAATTCTATGCCAATAGGAATGTAGAGTTATTGATAATTTTATTATCAATAGAGAAAGAACTTTTAAAGTATAAATAGAAATATAGAAGAAT
>CATLFA010000055.1 GCA_949927585.1 uncultured Clostridiaceae bacterium | reverse complement strand
ATTCTATGGGTGACACTCATTTTTTGCAAATCTGTTATTTGTTACTTAACAGGAATGCTCCTTATTTCTCTTTGATTATACATCAAATCCTTGAGTATAAGGTGTCAACTAAAATGATACAACATCATCATATTTTCTAGAAATATTGTTTTTATCTGTATTCTCAGAATTTTTGTAGCCATTTTGTAGCCAACCGCGTTTCCCCCTCATCGTAATTGCTGCTACAGTGTAGCAACTTTTTGAGTATATTTCAAAAATTGTGTCTACAATAAAAATATCTACAAATCTGTCCCTTCATCTATCCATTCCTTTAATTTCTTCTGAAGTTCCTTCTTATCAGGCAAATACAATTGATACTCTGATGCATAAATATTGGCATCTTCCGGCAATGTAATTTCTACAAGGGCATCATCTTTTTCCTTGCATAGCAAAATTCCTACCGTTGGATTTTCCTCTGGCAACTTCTCATATCTGTCATAGTAATGCACATACATCAACATCTGTCCCAAGTCCTGATGCGTCAGTTTATCAATCTTCAAATCTATCAACACATAGCACCGTAAAAGTCTGTTATAAAACACAAGATCCACATAATAGTTATCTTCCTTAAATGTAAATCGTTTCTGCCTTGCTTCAAATAAGTAGCCTTTGCCCAATTCTAACAAAAATTTTTGTAGTTTATTGATAATTGCAGTTTCCAAATCAGACTCCACATATTTTGCTTTTTCATCTAACCCAAGAAACTCAAGCACCGTAGGCTGCTTCACGATATCCTGTGGTTTTGTAATGACATTGCCCTCAGATGCAAGCCGCATTACCTCATCCTTTTCCCTACTCAAAGCCAATCTCTCATAGAGACTCGAGTTATATTGCCTTTGCAGTGTCCGTATTCCCCATGCCTCATTTGTTGCTTCTATTTCATAAAATTTTCTCTCATTTTCATCTTTTATACGCATCAATTGAAGATAATGAGACCACGGAAGTGTAAACGGCATTTCTTTTTCAAAAAAACTAAACACTGCTTCGGATTTCTCCACAGCAAATTTCCGAAACACTGTTTCGGAAATTCTATCTTGGTATGTAAGAAAAAAACGTCTAGCATTTTCCAAGGTATCTACCGAAAAACCTCTTCCATACTGCTCAGTCAGAGCTTCAGAAAGCCTTTTAATCACTCTTTGACCGTATTTCGCTCTACTTTCACCTTGTTGTTGTTCCTCCACAATCCATTTTCCTATGGAATAAAATGTCATTAGCTGAATAATGTTGATCTGCTTTGCTGTGATTCCTCTTGCATATTCGATTAAATCTATTGAATTTTGACACAGTATATGCAACGACTTGTCAATATCTATTTTTTCTGGTAACTTTTTTTCCATTATTCCGCCTCCAATCCCATTCTTAATATATCCAGATATTACCAATACGTATTTCTCCACTTTATTCTCATATTTAGAAATTACATAATAAGTAATTCTTTAGTACAAACCACCTATATATCTCAATTTTTATATAACGATAAATTTTGTAAATATACTTACTAATATGCATTATTGACTCTTTTATAATACTAATATAATTTCTTGCATCTATATAACCTATCAAACATCTCGAATATTATCAATTTCATAATTTCTTTAAATGCAATATTATCTTACATATACACTACTGTAATGATAATTGTGTTACATTATTTGCTTCAAGCAATTCTTTTGTTTCATCATCCTTGAAAACCTTAAAGCATAAATATCTAATCAACAATGAAACTTCTTCATCATTTTTCCATAAAAATTTTCCTTTATCACTGATATCTATTTTTAGCATATTTGCTACTTTTTTCGCTTTGTCTTATTTTTAATACGCTCAACCCTTTCTCTCTTCAATGTAATAAATGTTCGCGGAGACTTATATGCTCGCGCCATTTGTTCAAATTCTTCTCTATTTTCAAATGCATCAATTGTAACAATTTCTTCAAGTGCTTTATGTTTTATCTTTTGCATAGTTTTTTCAACATTAAATAAATCCTCAAACTTATAGTTGAAAGAATATATCTTTTCATCCACAACTATACAATCCGTATTCATATGCAATTTACATACTTCATCTGACATTTCTGCCAATTCACTGTTATTGTCAAATGTAAACACAGCACTACGTCTATTCTTCAAATTAATAATTGGATTAGCCATTTTCAAAAACACTACTGTCTTTTCATCTCTACTGGCAGGTATCCCCTCCAATACATAGCCATGATATTTCCCCTTTATTTTTTCATCAGAGGCACTTGCCATATCCATAACAAAATAGTCCCATTGCTCTTTTACAAGTTCATTACTTGTTTCGATACTATCACATGAAACTTTTACATTTTCTCCTGTATATTCTTTTATTTCATTTATTTTTCCCAATTGATATTTAATAATCATATCAATTAGTGATTTAGCATAATCCGCTGACTTTATATGATGTATATGGATTGTTGTTTCTTCTATCAATCTTAAAAAAATATAGCGCCCAACTATATGAGCTTGTACCAATACGCTCCAGTGTTTCCATCAATGATTCCTTATCCATAGAGTGCCTCCTATTTTAAATCGATGTAAATATAATTATCAAAATCCCAATACTCTATATCATTATCTATTTCAATCGACAAATTATTTTTACTAATTACTAAGCAATCATTATATGTATATGGTCTACCCATTCTGTTTGCTTCTAAAGCGCATAAAAACATTTTATAACCTATAAATTCCAGCCAAATATTCGTATATACATTACTATTTCTAATGCACAAAAACGCCAACACAGCAAAGTATATTGAAAATAAGACAACACTTTTTACTACCGTAAAATCAAATGCAATCATTGGCAAAATATATGCTAATAAGAATTCTGATGATAACTTATTAGCCCTCATCGCCTTTTTTATCTTAATTTTCGGTGGTTCATTAATACTACGCTTATCCTTTAAAAATCTATTAATTGAGTATATACCAAGAAACATCAAAACGAGAATCACTAAAACCACCGCAAGACTTACAAGATTTTCTTGACATATTAGGATCAAATTACAAACTATACTTTTCTCATTTGACCAACTTGCAATTCCATTCTCTACAACACTCCATATGTCAACTACAATTATCGATAGCCATAACGGTATAAATGACGTAATAAACATATTCCATTTAAATCGTCTATCCATATATACCCCGTTTCATTTCCTTATTATAACTAATGAAAATATCTATATGTCTTTATCTATCACATTGAAAAGTCGCTACAATGTCGCAACTTTTCAAATATACCACTTTTATATCCCCAACTTGTCAAACAAAACTTTATTCCGCTTTTCTGCATCATTTATCAGCTTATCGAACGAAATAATTTCCATATATGCACGAGCATTGTCATTATACCAATATAAACCCAATTTATCCGGCGTTTCATGAAAACCATACCTTTTTGCATATTTCATTAAACTATCGGTAATATCACACACCGCATACAAATAAAATTGTGTAGAATCCCCTACCTTGATTGGACGACCGTTTTTATCCGTTACACTGTTAGATGCAAGTTTTTCCTGATATCCCATTAACTGGTCTATTGGATTTTCCCCTGGCTTATAATCATCTCGCATTGGTCGTTTTAATTCAATAATAACAATACTTTCATACTCTTTTCCAAAATTATCCTGATCTGAAAGAGCTACTGGCTTATCTAAAAACAAAATATCTGTCCGCTGTTCCGATGGATCATTGTTAAACGGAATATCTGATGAAATATATTCACAATAGGCTAATCGCTCATCTACCATCCACAAATTATGTGCTTCATATTCAATTTCCTCAGAAGTTCTACGCATCGGATATATCAAGTTATGAATATAAGCCTCTTTATTAAATTTTCCATCATCTTTAATTAAAATTCCCTTCTTCAAAAGATCCAATATTATCCTACGATGTGACACATATTCTGATAATGCCGCCTTATTTGCATCACTGATTTTTTCTATTTGTGTCTGCCATTTTTCTTTATATGCATCTAAATTTTCAGTTCTTACATCAATTTTATCAATAATCTCCTGATTAGTTCGCCTTAATTCTACATCAAACTTTCTTTTTATTTTATATAATTCTTCATCAAGTTTGGCATCCGAAAGTGTAGGTTTTATTTCTCCTATTGCTTCGGGCATATATTTCAGTAAATGTCCAAATTGAGGTGCATTCATTGTTATATATTTCCGTATTCTCTCATCTTTTTTTCTTTTTACTGCCTCCAAATACTCTATAAGGTATTCTTCAACATGCACCTTAGACTCTTGTACGATTTCTTCTAAAGAAATTCCGTCCTCTTTACCTGTTTCAGCTATTTCAAATGATGTCCTGTTAGAATCGACATTATCATCAAGATACTTCCCTGATAATATACCCACATAAAAATACCCTTGTTCTTCATACAAGTTCTTATCAAGGTTCACTATTTCTTTATCTAAATCAATCGGAAGTACCATCCTATCATTTGCATATAAATATAACTTACTGCCACCAATAGATGAATCACTCACTTTTGTATTTAAGAGTTTGAACTCTTCTCCCTCAACGTTAATATTGACAGGTTCTCTTTCTCTTTCTATGTTCTTTTCAAACATATCATTGATACAAATTTTTTCATCATCAATAACACTAATTATCGGACAATTTGATCCCATCAAGTAAATCAGACAATGCTGCATAATTCTATTTGCAATTACCTCTGCATTCTTGGTAACATTTTTTCTATATATCGGAAGATAGTCTATTAATGATACTCTGGTATTATATTCCTCAATTCCTTCAATTTCAACGAGACTGTCATCAATTTCTTGTTTCTCTAAAGAAAACTCAAAGTTTCTTTTTACCCAACAATTATTATCACTGAAAATACTTTCAATACTCGCATGTTCAAATGCCTTCAACCACGAGAAACGTCCAATTCCCTTGCCACCCTTATCTGCACGATATGTCGAATCAGACTACAAAAAGGATTTCATATTGTTATCATCGAATCCTATTCCATTATCACTAATAACAAATCCAGTAATTTCATTGATACTTTTGTCCACACCTTCTAATACTTCCTGTGGAACACGAATAATATGTATATCTATTTTTCCTTGAAATGATTCTATTTTCTGCCTTTCTTCTATTGCATAAATAGAATTGACTATTGCTTCAAACAAAGGTAGGAGCGGTTTGTTTTTAGGCAATGGAAAATGTTGTGGTCAAGCATTTTTGTAACACTTGTGGCTAAAAAATATCAGATTTCTTTTTATGAGGCTATCCGTGCCTGATAAGGTGTACGGTATCCGTTATAACTATGGGGACGGACATGGTTATAGCT
>CATLFA010000054.1 GCA_949927585.1 uncultured Clostridiaceae bacterium | reverse complement strand
TTTTCTGGTAATTCTCCTAATAAACCTAATTCTTTATATAATTCTTTTAATTGTTCTTCTTCTGAAGTTTGAGCATTTATATATTTTTCTTTTGCATATTTTGTTCTATTAAATATTCCATTTTCTCTTAAACTTAAATTTATCCCTATTCCTGCTAATATTATCAATACTATTATTGTTATTATTAGGGATATTAATGTTATTCCTTTAATTTCTATATATTTGTACTCTCCACTATTTACTTTTAACTTTTTGCTCTTCATTTGTTTCCTCCATTATTATTTTTAACTGTATTTTATATTATATTCAAATTATATTTTACCCTTTGGTTAAAGTCAATATTGTTTTTATAATTTAGGTAATATTTAGTTTATTACTTTTTACCAATATTATAATAATAGTACATAATAGAATTTTATAGGAGGTCCTTAATACATGCAAAAAATTTTTATAAAAAGACTTATTGAGCTAATGGAAGAAAAAGATATGACACAATGTGAGCTTGCGAATTTAATAGGTACTACTAATGTTACTATTTCTAGGTATATTAATGGAGAAAGAAAACCAAGAATAGAAATTGTTGTTAAAGTTGCTGAAGTTTTTAATGTTTCTATCGATTATCTTTTTGGTATTACAGATAATCGTTTTATTAGTAACTTTTCTAATAATAGTAACTTTTCTAAAATAGAGTGTAAGCTTAATGAACTTGGATTACTTGATTGCAATAAAAAACTTTCTGATTCACAAATACAACTTATTCAAAAATTAATAGAAGCTAATAAAGATTTTATAAATGAACTAAAAGGCAAAAATAAATTAGCATAAAATGTTTAGTAGTTATATATATATTTAAACAAATTAAAATATACATTTAAGTTTGATTCTTTATAAAAAAATCAAATTAAGTTTTTAGCTTAATTTGATTTTAGTTTTGTTATAGCTAGTCCATCTCCTATTTCTAAAATTTCAGTTTCCAAATTCGGATTATTAGTAACCTCAGCTATATATTCTCTTAAATTACGTACTGCTGTACGTTGTTTGTGTTTGTTGTAATCACCCATCACATAGCCCTTATATAAAATATTATCTGCTAATATTACTCCATTTTCATTTAGCATTCTTAATGCTTGTTTTAAGAAAAATGGATATTTACCTTTTGCTGCATCAATAAATATCATATCATATTTGTTATTTAAAGTAGGTAATATTTCTACTGCATCTCCTTCATATATGTTTATTTTTTCTTCTACTCCTACTTTCTTTATATTTTCTTTTGCTTGTATTATTCTTTCTTTATCTCGTTCTATTGTGTCTATTTTTCCATTCTCAATTAAATACTCTGAAAAACACATTGCTGAATATCCTACTGCTGTACCTATTTCCAATATCTTTTTAGGTTTTAATTTTGTTAATATTTCATCTACTACTTCTAATGTATCATCCATTATTATTGGTATGTGTTCTTCTAGGGCTTTTTGTTTTATTACTTCTAATTCTTGTTTGTTCATTTTTTTCATTCCTTTTGTTGTTATTTTTTATTATATATTATCACTTTTTTTGTTTTTTTGCAATTGTTATTTTATTTTATATTTTATGTTGAATACTAAATAGTATTTTTGATAACCTGCTAGCCTATCAACCTACTTTTTAAAGGAGAACTGTATGAAATAATTTGTTTTTGCTATATCTGGTTCACTTGTTGATGCTATGATTTCAGCTCTTATTATTCAAATAATAGTACGATTGAGAAAGCCTTTAACTTCTTTGAGCTTAAAAACTTTCGGAATTTATGTGTAGTAATATCGGTAAGTGCAGTCGTTGCATCGATATCAAGTTTTTCTTTGACAAATCTCTATATTTTTATTGCAATAGCACTTGTTTATTTAATTATAACAATAATTTTTCATAAAATAATGCTTAATACTGTAGCAGAATAGCAGAAAACTCGAATGATAGATGTTGAGTATAAAGAATTAAATTAGTAATATTTAAAACAACAATAATCAAGCTTAGCAACAAAGAAACCAGATTAAGCTTTAACTTATCTGGTTTCTTTTTATTTCTTTGTTAAGTGTATTTTTAATTTCTTATATTCTACTTCTTTCCGATTGGGGACAGTCCCTCTTGGGACATCTTCGATTACCCAAGGGGGTGCTTTTAGTTTTTTACTTCTTTTTGTTTTCTAGCCTTGTAATTTTCTTTCTTAATATCCGATTGGGTACACTTATTATTGTGTTTAAAATTATTTTTGTTTTGTATTTGTTATAATTTTCTATCTTGTTTATAGTCGCCCAATCTAGTTTTTCGGCCCCCATTCAGGGACAGTCCCCAACCTAGTTCCCAATCTAGTTTCTAATCTAGTTTTCAATCTAGTTTATCTTCTTGCTTCTCTTTCTCTTGTTTTTGTGTCTAATGTTTTCTTTCTTAGACGGATGTTTTTTGGTGTTACTTCTACTAGTTCGTCTTCGGCTATGAATTCTATTGCTTTTTCTAGTGACATTTGTAGTGGTGGTACTAAACGTAGTGCGTCATCTGAACCTGAGGCTCTTGTATTTGTTAGGTGCTTTTCTTTACATACGTTTATTGCTATGTCTTCGTTTCTTGAGTTTATTCCTACTATCATTCCTTCATATACGTCTACTCCTGCTCCTATTAGTAGTTCTCCTCTTTCTTGTGCATTATATAAACCATATGTTACACTTGTTCCTTGTTCCCATGCTACTAGTACTCCTCTTGTTCTTGCTTGTATGTCTCCTTTGAATGGTTCGTAGCAATCAAATATTGAGTTCATTGTTCCTTCACCTTTTGTGTCTGTTAGGAATTCTGTTCTATATCCTATTAGTCCACGTGCTGGTATTTTGAATTCTACTTTTGTGTGTCCTGCTTCTGCGGGTTCCATATTTGTCATTTCACCTTTACGTCTTCCTAATTTTTCTATTACTGTTCCTATTGATTCGTCTGGTACATTTACTACTAGTTTTTCTACTGGTTCACATTTTACTCCATCTATTTCTTTGAATATAACTTTTGGACGTGATACTAATAGTTCAAATCCCTCTCTTCTCATTGTTTCTATTAATACTGATAAATGAAGTTCTCCACGTCCACATACTTCAAAACTATCTGCTGAATCTGTTTCTTTTACACGTAAACTTACATTTCTTTCTAGCTCTTTAAATAACCTATCTCTAATATGACGAGATGTTATAAATTCTCCTTCTTTTCCTGCAAATGGCCCATTATTTACACTAAATGTCATTGATACTGTTGGTTCGTCTATGTCTACAAAAGGTATTTTTTCTGGGTTGTTTAAGTCACATATTGTATCTCCTATATTGATATCTGCTACACCTGATAGTGAAACTATATCTCCTGCTGTTGCCTCTTCTACTTCTGTTCTTTTTAAACCTTGATATGTAAATAATTTTGCTACTTTTCCTTGTGTATTTTTATCTTGCTTGCATATTGCTATTGGCATTCCAGCTTTTATTGTTCCACGTTCTATTCTTCCTACTGCTATTCTTCCTAAGTAGTCATCATAGTCTATATTTGAAACTAACATTTGTGCAGGTCCATCTATTTCACATTCTGGTGCATCTATATATTTTACTATTGTATCAAATATACAGTTTACGTTATCGCTTTCTTCTGCTAGGCTCATTTTTGCTATTCCGCTTTTTGCTGATGCATATATTACTGGGAAGTCTAATTGTTCATCATTTGCGTCTAATTCTATAAACAATTCTAGTACTTTATCTACTACTTTTTCTGGGTCTGAACCTGGCCTATCTATTTTGTTTATTACTACTATTGGTTTTAGGTTTAATGCTAATGATTTTTTTAGTACTTCTCTTGTTTGAGGCATTGGTCCTTCAAATGCATCAACTAATAGTACTACTCCATCTACTGTTTTTAGTACACGTTCTACTTCTCCTCCAAAGTCTGCATGTCCTGGTGTATCTACTATATTTATTTTTATTCCATTATACATTACTGATGTATTTTTTGAAAGAATTGTTATTCCTCTTTCTTTTTCTAGGTCGTTTGAATCCATTACTCTTTCTTGTACTTGTTCATTTTCTCTAAATACATGACTTTGATGTAGTAAGCAATCTACTAGTGTAGTCTTTCCATGGTCTACGTGTGCAATTATTGCTATGTTCCTTATATTTTCATTTTTCATTTTATTTTTCCCCCTTCAAAATTCGAAGAATTTTGTACTTTTTACTATTTATTCTTCACTTTTCACTATATATTATTTAAATTTTTCTCATTATTATCGGGCAGACTTAAAGTGCCTGCCCCCTATATCTTATAATTATTCACTACTCATTATTAATTATTTAAGCAATTTCTTCAAGGATCTTGTATTTCCTTATTACTATTACAATTCTTTTTCATTCTATATATTTTTAGTTTTCTACATTTCTTCTTTATATTCGTTAGATGTTCCTTCTAATTCTTTTATAGAAAGTTCTATTCTTTGTGATTCTTTATCTAGCTCTATTATTTTTGCATTTACATGCATATTCAATTTTAATTCTTCTTCTGGTTTCGCTAATTTCCTTTCTGCTATTTGTGATATATGTACTAGACCTTCGATTCCTGGCTCTAACTCTACAAATGCCCCAAATGGCATTATTTTTACTACTTTTACCTTTACAATATCATTTATATGATATTTTTCATTAATATTATTCCAAGGATTTTGACCTTTTTCTCCATACGAAAGTTTTACTCTTTTATTTTCTTTGTCTACATCTTTTATTATTACTTCTATTTTTTGTCCTTGCTCTAATATTTCATTTACTTTTGCATTTCTGTCCCATGATATTTCTGATATATGTAATAAACCTTGTATTATTCCATCCAAATCTATAAATGCTCCATATGAGCTTATACTTGCTACTATTCCTTCGTATTTTTTTCCTATTTCTACATTATTCCAAAATTCCTCTTGTTTTGCATTCTTTTCTTCATCTAATATATTTTTAATAGAGCCTATTATTTTATTTGTTTTTGCATCATATTCAGTTATTCTAAATTTTACAGTTTTACCTTGTAATTTTGAAACATCTTCTCCTCTTGGAATACCTGATAAAGAAAGTGGTATAAATATTCTTTTATTATACACCTCTACTATTATACCTTTATCATTTACTTCTTTTACCTTTTCTTCAAGCACTTCATTGTTTTTTATTTTATTTTCTAATTCTTTTATTTCTTCTCTTTGTTTCACTCTTTTATATGATAAGACTACATTTCCTAGTCCATCATTTTGTTTTATGACATCAGCTGTAATTGTATCTCCTACTTCAAATTCGTCTTTAGGATTTTTATTTTCATCATCACTATATTCTTTTTTAGTTATAATTCCATCCGCCTTATAATGAATATCAACAAAAATTTCTCCTTGATTTGTAATACTAATAATTTTACCTGTTACAGTTTTTCCTAATTTTGTTTCTTTTAAAGATTTGTTATATAATTCTTCAAAAGATAATTCTTTTTCATTTTCCATATTTTCACCTTATTCAAAAATTTATATTAAAATTAAATTTGTTAAA
>CATLFA010000053.1 GCA_949927585.1 uncultured Clostridiaceae bacterium | reverse complement strand
AAAAAATGTTTAATATTAAAGAAATTGATATAGATAATGGAAAATTAATAACAAATATAAGGCATAAAAATCAAATTGAATGTGGAATAAAAAGTATTAAAGAAGCAATTAATGCTATTAATTTAAGTTTACCAATAGATATTATTTCTATATATATAAAACAAACTTTAGAAGATTTAGGAAAAATAACAGGGGAAAATGTAACTGAGGATATAATAAGTGAAATCTTTTCTAAGTTTTGTTTAGGAAAGTAGATAAAAGTTAAAGCGTGAAAATAAAAAATAAGACATTTTTATAATACAAACAATTAGTTTTATATTTATAAAATAAAAAAGGTTTAATTTTGATTTTGATAGTAATTTTAAAAATATTATATATTAAAAATCAATAAAAAAGTATCTGCTTAATCAGTAAGGAATACCTTTGAGAATTAAATTAAATATGTTTCGTGTTACTCTATATTTTATAATTACTGTTATTATATATATACTTATAAAATTATAAAAGTTATTAGCACGTAGATTATAAAAATGCATTCGACAAAATATTACATATATTAAATAAATATTTAAATGAATATAATTATAAAATAAAAATTGTCAAAAAGGTTAAGCGAACATTTAATATTTGTTTCACAAAAAACTTAAAAATATTGTGTGAAACATTAAATAAAGTATGAATAAAAATAGAATATTAAAAAGGGTAATAAAAATAATAATTCTCAAAAGGGACAGATTTCCCAAAAGGGACAGATGTCTCATTGGGAAACGTCCCCAATGGGACATGAAAGGAGAAAAATATGAAGTATAATGCGGGAAAATATGATATAGCAGTTATTGGAGCTGGACATGCAGGGTGTGAAGCAGCTTTAGCTTCAGCTCGAATGGGAATGAAAACATTACTGTTTTCTATATCACTAGAAGCAGTTGCAAATATGCCTTGTAATCCACATATAGGTGGTAGCTCTAAAGGACATTTAGTAAGAGAAATAGATTGCCTTGGTGGAGAGATGGGAAAAAATATAGATAAAACATATACACAGCTTAGAATGTTAAATACATCAAAAGGCCCAGCTGTTTATTCTTTAAGAGCTCAAGCTGATAGAAAGCAATATCAATCGGAAATGAAACATACTTTGGAAAAACAAGAAAATTTATTTTTGAAACAAGCTGAAATTGTAGATTTTACAGTTGAAAATGGAAAGATTAAAAGCTTAGAAACTAATATTGGTGCAATATATGAAGTAGATAGTATAATAGTTGCAACAGGTACATATTTAAAAGGAAAAATATTTATAGGAGAAACTTCTTTTGAGAGTGGACCAGATGGAGTATTTCCAGCAAATAAACTATCAGAAGCATTAAAAAGGGAAGGAGTAGAACTTATTAGATTTAAAACAGGTACTCCTGCTAGAATTAATAAAAATAGTATAGATTTTTCTAAAATGGAAATACAAGAAGGAGATAAAAATCCTGAAGCATTTTCTTTTGATGATGAAATTGACCCTAATGTAGAACAACTACCTTGTTATTTAACATATACAAATGAAAAAACACATGATATAATTAGAAAAAATTTACATAGGTCACCTTTATATGGTGGTGAAATAACAGGAACAGGCCCTAGATATTGCCCATCTATTGAAGATAAGGTTGTTAGATTTGCAGATAAAGAAAAACATCAAATTTTTGTTGAGCCAATAGGAAGAAATACTAATGAAATGTATATTCAAGGTATGAGTTCATCACTTCCAGAAGATGTACAAATAGCAATGTATAGAACTATACCAGGTTTAGAAAATGCAGAATTTACAAGGCCCGCATATGCTATAGAATATGATTGTATTAATCCTTCAGATTTAAAACTTTCATTAGAATATAAGAAAATAGATGGACTATTTTTTGCAGGTCAAACAAATGGAACTTCAGGTTATGAAGAAGCAGCATGCCAAGGATTAATTGCTGGTATAAATGCAAGTTTAAAGTTAAAAGGAAAAGAACCTCTAATTTTAGATAGGTCTCAAGCATATATAGGCGTTTTAATCGATGATATAGTAACAAAAGGAACTAATGAGCCATATAGAATGATGACATCAAGAGCAGAATATAGGCTTCTATTAAGACAAGATAATGCAGATATAAGACTTTTAGAAATAGGACATAGTGTAGGACTTGTAAGTGATGAAAGATATGAGAAATTTATAGATAAAAGGAATAAAATTGAAGAAGAAATAAAAAGAGTAAGGAATAAAACAATTAAACCTACTAAAGAAGTAAATCAATTTTTAGTAGAAAATAATTCTTCTAAAATAAGTACAGGAGTTAAACTTGCAGATTTAGTAAAAAGAAGTGAATTAACATATGAAATATTAAGTAAAATAGATGAAGATAGACCTATATTAGAAGAACAAGTACAAAAAGAAGTAGGAATAGAACTTAAATATGAAGGATATATAAAACTTCAAGCAGAGCAAGTAGAAAAATTTAAAAAATTAGAAGAAAAAAAATTACCACAAAATATTAATTATGAAGATATAAAAGGGTTAAGATTAGAAGCAAGACAAAAATTAAATAAAATAAGGCCAAACAGTGTAGGTCAAGCATCAAGAATATCAGGAGTTTCGCCGGCTGACATATCAGTATTATTAATATATTTAGAGACATTAAAAAAATAAATTTCCCAATTAGGGACAGTCCCTAATTGGGAAAAAGGAACAATTTGGGACAATGTTATAAAATTTATATTGATGTAGGGGCGATTGCTAATCGCCCAATCTTCGAAGGAATTACCCTAAAAATATAAAATAAGGAGAAAAAAATGCAATTACAAGAATTTTCAAAAGAATTAAAAGAAAAAGCAAAATTAATTAATATAGAATTAGAAGAAAATCAAATAAAAAAATTCTATAACTATATGAACTTATTATTAGAATGGAATGAAAAAATTAATTTAACAGCTATTACAGAGCCAAATGAAATAATATTAAAGCATTTTATTGATTCAATCACAATACTTAAATATATAGAAAATAATATGAAGGTAGTAGATGTAGGCACAGGAGCAGGTTTTCCAGGAATACCTTTAAATATAGTTAATACTAATGTAAATTATACATTAGTTGATTCATTAAATAAAAGAATAAATTTTTTAAATGAAGTAATAGAAAAAGTAGATTTAAAAAATATAAATACAGTTCATAGTAGAATAGAAGATTTTGCTAAAAATAACAAAGAAACATTTGATATAGCTACTTCAAGAGCAGTAGCTAGCTTAAATATTTTATTAGAATACTTACTTCCATTAGTAAAAATAGGTGGAATATGTATTTGTATGAAAGGTTCAAATGCAAAAGAAGAAATAGAAAGTGCAAGTAAAGCTTTAGAAATATTAGGTGGAAAAATAGAGAAAGTAGAAGAAATTACTCTTCCAGAAAGTAATATTGTGAGAAATATTATAATAGTAAGAAAAATAAAAAGTACGCCTAATAAGTATCCTAGAAAGGCTGGTATGGCAACGAAAGAACCAATAATATAAAAATATAATTATAATTGTAGGGGTCGCTGCCTTAAGCGACCCGTTCTTCAAAGAAATTACTATTAATTTAATAAAATATGAAAAATGTTATAGGGTCGCCGAAGGCGGCGACCCCTACAGGCAATAATATTTAAAACAACAAAAAAAGTCAGTAAATGTTATAAAATTTATTGACTTTTTTTGAATATTTTTATATGATTAATATGTAAAAAAAAGAGAAAAATGGAGGTAATTTTTGTGGGAAAAGTAGTATCAATTGCAAATCAAAAAGGTGGAGTAGGAAAGACTACAACAGCAGTTAATTTAAGCACAATTCTTGCTAAAAAAGGAAATAAAGTGTTAATGATAGATGCTGACCCACAAGGTAATGCAACAAGTGGACTTGGAATAAATAAAGATGTTAATTTTTCAGTTTATGACGTTATAGTAAATGATGTAGAAATAGAAAATACAGTTCAACAAACAATAGTAAAAAATTTGGATGTATGCCCATCTAATATAAACTTAGCTGGTGCAGAAGTTGAACTTGTTTCTATGATATCAAGGGAACATAGATTAAAAGAGAAAATAGATAGTCAAAAAGACAAATACGATTATATAATAATAGATTGTCCACCATCTTTAGGATTAATAACATTAAATGCATTTACTGCTTCAGATAGCGTATTAATCCCTGTACAATGTGAATATTACGCATTAGAAGGTTTGGGACAACTTATAAATACTATTAATTTAGTAAAAAAACACTTAAATAAAGAATTAATAGTAGAAGGAGCTTTGCTTACGATGTTTGACATTAGGACAAATTTATCTAATCAAGTTGTAAAAGAAGTAAATAAATATTTTGAAAATAAAGTATATAAAACAGTAATACCAAGAAATGTTAAGTTAAGTGAAGCACCAAGCTATGGAATGCCAATATCTGTTTATGATTCAAAATCTAAAGGTGCTAAATCATATGAAAAATTTGTAAGAGAATTTTTAAAGAAAAATAGTGAAAAATAGAAATAATAAATTAAGAAGGGAAGAAAAATATGGCTAAAAATACTGGTTTAGGGAAGGGTTTAGATGCATTATTTGCAGATACTAAAATAATAGATGAAGTTAAAGAAGAAAAAAAAGAGCAAAAGAAAGATGGAGAAGTTGTAGAAAATTTAAAAATAATAGACATAGAGCCAAATAAGAATCAACCAAGAAGAACATTTGATATGGAAGCAATAGAAGAACTTTCAGAATCTATAAAAGTATATGGAATAATTCAACCAATTATAGTAACAAAAAAAGATGGATTCTATGAGATAGTTGCAGGAGAAAGAAGATGGAGAGCCGCAAAAAAAGCAGGACTTACAGAGGTACCATGTATAGTAAGAGAAAATAATGAAAGAATAAATAAGGAAATAGCATTAATAGAAAATATACAAAGAGAAGATTTAAACCCTATTGAAAAAGCAAGAGGTTTTAAACAATTAATAGATGAATATGGAATAACTCAACAAAAACTTGCAGATATAATGGGAATGAATAGATCAACAGTAACAAACTGTTTACGTATATTAAATTTAGACAAAAGAGTAATAGAATTAGCATTAGAGGGTAAACTAACAGAAGGGCATTGTAGATCACTTTTAGCATTTGAACCAGATGAACAATATGAAATAGCTTTAAAAGTAATAGAAACAGGTCAATCTGTAAGAGATATAGAACAAAGTATAAAAAATAAGAAAAATGTAAAGAAAAACACAAAAGAAGACAGAAAAAAATATGAAGCAATATATAAAGATATCGAAAATAGATTTCAAGGTTTTTTTGGAACAAAAGTAAAATTAGATGCTGGAATAAGAAGTGGAAAAATAATTATAAAATATTCTACTAATGAAGATTTAGAAAGAATTTTAGAATTAATAAATAAGTAAGTATATAATATAAGAAAGTTATATTAAAAATGAACACATATAAGAATTTACCAAATTACGTCCTTAATATAATAAAAAATATGCTCGTAATTTGGTATACATTATATATATTTCTGACTAATTAATCTCTTATAATAATGTTAAATTACTTGAACACTGTGAATAGTAAATAAAAAAGGATATCAAATATATAAAAATCCAAAAATTTCTATTGACAACATTAGTCTAAATGTGTTAATATATATACTGTTACTGACAAAAATCATTAACACTTGCAGAGGTGGTCGAGTTGGTTTATGGCACCAGTCTTGAAAATTGGCGTAGGTTAATAGCCTACCGTGGGTTCGAATCCCACCCTCTGCGCCAATAAGAAAAAAGAAAGCCAGAAATAGAACTGGCTTTTATATTTTATTTGGAGGCTTACCCAAGTGGTTGAAGGGGACAGTTTGCTAAACTGTTAGGGTTCGCAAGGGCCGCGAGGGTTCAAATCCCTCAGCTTCCGCCAAAAAACTAAAGCAATGTTGCTTTAGTTTTTTTATTATAAAAATAAGTTTATATCAATAAGTGAAGAAATACTAATATTTTTAACAAAAATATATTTGATAAATATTTAATTAATTTATGTATTTTATATAAAAAGATAAAGTAATAA
>CATLFA010000052.1 GCA_949927585.1 uncultured Clostridiaceae bacterium | reverse complement strand
TGGTCGCAATTACCAATGGGATAGAAAATAAAAATAGAGTTGATATACCTAGTATTAAGAAGGATAGTTTTAAAATTGCTATTCTTTTTTATACAATAGGAAAGGATAAATATTCAAGTATGGGAAAAATAGAAGCTATGTAGAAATTATTGATGAAAAAGGATTTGAAGATGAGAAAGAATACAAATAAAAAATACAAATAATGTATGTCTAATTGATATATATGAAAAATAATGTATAATCGCTAAAAGCTACGCTTTTAGGCTGTTACGGGGCATTTGTATAACGCCCTGTTCCTGCAAAATTGCTAAAGGGCAATTTTGAACTTATATTGAATAAATATTACAAAAAACACTTGTATAAAAGCAAGTGTTTTTTCGTGCTAAAACGAGAGATGCCGTAAACTCGTTACAAAATAACAAAGTGATAGGTGTAATGAGCCAATGCAATAAAATTCATTCGTATTAGTATAAACAATCTATTTATACAAAATGCGTAAGTGAGAGTTCGTGACGCATACTCACAATAAAAAAAGAGTTCAGGGGGCAAAGCTTGTAAGAGGATATGTAGATGTAAAAAGTTTGGGCAAGTATGAACAAAGTTATAAAAATAACAGCATCTGCAGTAGAATATATATTTCTACATACTAGATTATCACAAACGAAACGACGGAATGAGGGGTTTAATATTTATGGTGTATTATTTTTGTACATAAGGGGATAATACACCATTTTACTCACTCAAAAATTTCAGGGTTTATAATTTATACAAAATAAAAGAATAAATACACTTATTCAAAATCTACTAATTTTTTTATTTCATCAAAAGGAATATCTAAAACAATAGATAAAGCAATCAATTCGAAATCCTTTACTATCATTTTGCCATTTTCTATTTTATAAATTTCAAATCTATCAAGTTCAACACCAAGTAATTCTAACTTTTGAGATAAACCGAGTTTTAGTATAATTTTTCTTTTCTCTATATTCTTTTATTAAATTACCTACTACATTACGTTGTTCATTAAATTTTTTCATTATATTCTCCAAAAAATTAATTATTTACTTGATTTTATAATATTGTTTGTGATATAGTGTGTATAGAAAATACACACCAATAGAAAAATTTTATTTTGAAAATTATTGTAAGATAGATTATGTTATGATATGATTAGATAAATGTATATAAAGGGAGGAATTCAAAAGATGAATAAAATTAAAAACACAAAAGGAATAACATTAATATCGCTTGTAATAACGATAATAATATTAATTATTTTAGCAGGTGTAGCAGTTAATTTAAGTTTAGGAGAAAATGGAATATTTAGAAGAGCAAAAGAGGCAAGAGATAAATATCTAACATCCGCAGAAAAAGAACAACAAGAATTAAATGAATTATATGCACTTTTAAAGGAAAATGATTTACCAGAAAACACAAAAGATACAGAAGCAGGAACACCAGTAAAATTACCAAGTAATTGGGCAACAATATCACCTCAATATGTAAGAACAACAGATGGAAAAGTAGTAAAAGAAACTCAAGTATCAAGTAATGTAACAGCAGTAGCAACAGGAAATGGAGAAGCAGTACCGGTACCTAAAGGTTTTTATTATGTAGGTGGAAAAATAAATACTGGAGTAGTAATATCAGATAATCAAGCAGACCAAAACAAATATGTAAATGATGCTGATGGAGATATACCAAAAGATTTAGTAGGAAACCAATTTGTATGGATACCAGTAACAGCTGAAAATTATAAAAAAGTAGAGTGGAAATTATCAAATGGAAATAATGCATGGAATGCGATTTATGATACGTCGACAACAGCTGCAGAATTACCACAAATACAAAAATATGGAGGATTTTATATAGCTAGATTTGAAGCAGGAAAAGGAACAGTAACTTCTAGTAGTAATGTGGCAATAGGAAGTAATATAGTAAATTCAGGATGGACTTATTCTGGATGGTCAGTAAACGATTATACAATAAGTGGGATGATATCTAGCAAGGCAGATGAAATACCATATTATCATGCGGATTATGATACAGCAGTACAAATGGCAAATAATATGTATAAAACTGATTATGTGCAAAGTGGATTAGTTACAGGAACAATGTGGGATGCAATGATGAATTTTATAGGAAGTTCAAATGTATCATCAACATCATGGGGAAACTATTTAAATACAGAAATAACTTTAGCATCTGGAAAATATAGAGCAATATCAAGTGATGGATCAGAAACATCATCAAATGTATGGACAGATTGTACGGGAACTGATGGTAAGAAATTTAAAACAAATACATCTACAAGATATTTATTAACAACAGGTTCATCAGAAGAAGTAAAACAAAAGAATTTATATGATGTAGCAGGAAATTTATGGGAATGGACTGGGGAAGCATCGTATCCAAGTGCAACTAGAAGTTACATGCTTCGTGGGGGTAGCTTCAACAACAGCTACACTGACTACCCTGCGTGCTACCGTGATAGCTCCGCTGCGACCTTCACTCGCACGAACCGCGGGTTTCGCCCAGCACTTTATATAAAGTAGCACTGAACACTGGTAGCGATAAATTATAACGACCTAGAACTATGAAATAAACCGAAAAACTAGATAAGTGATAAATATACTGATAAGAGGCGAAAAATGGAAACAAAGAGAGAACTAACATTGATACCAAAAACAGAAAATTATATAAAATATATGTTGAATATAATAATTAAATTACCTAGAACAGAAAAATTTAATATAGGTAATGAATATAAAAATATGATGTATATAATGCTTGAGGATGTTATGATGCTTGGAAAAATAGGAATGGAAGAAAAATTGAATTGTATAAACAAAATTGATGCACGAATAAATGTACAAAGAGTTTTTTTAAGAATAATGAATGATAATAGATGGATCGATGAAAAAAAGTTTTCATATAGTATGTCACTTTTAGATGAATTAGGAAGAATAGTTGGAGGTTTATTAAAAGCGTATGCCCAAAACATTAAGAAATGAATTTGATAAAAAACTTTCATATGAGAAGTTGATGGAAGCACATAAAAAAAGTTGTGAAAATAAAAATTGCAAGAAAGATATAATACTGTTTAATTTGAAAAAAGAAGCATATGTCAAGTATTTATATGAAAATTTAAAAAATCAAACATATAAACATGGAGGCTATACTATATTCTATGTTCACGAACCAAAGTTAAGAAAAATACAAAAATCAAGATATATTGATAGAGTAGTTCATAGATGGTTGGTAGATAATTTTCTTGCACCGACATTTATACCACAATTTATAGAAAATTCATATGCATGCATACCTAATAAAGGTATGCATCAAGCAACATTAGATGTAAAAAAAGCAATGTTACATTGTAAACGAGTATGGAAAGATTACTATATTATAAAGATGGATGTAAAAAAATATTTTCAAAATATAAATAAAGACATATTAATGCGAATAGTAAATAAAAAAATAAAAGATAAAAAACTACTGTGGTTAATAAATGAAATAATATATTCTACTGAAGAAAATACAGGTATTCCAATAGGAAATTATACATCACAGATCTTTGCAAATGTGTATTTAAACGAAGTAGACCAATATGCAAAACATAAATTGAAATTAAAGTATTATTTTAGATATATGGATGATACAATTATTTTAGTTAAAAACAAGGAAGAAGCAAAGAAAACATTGACTGAAATTACGAATTTTTTACAAGATGAATTAAAACTAGAGTTAAACAGTAAAACACAGATATTTAAAAGTAAACAAGGTGTCAATTTTTGTGGCTATAAAATAAATGAATATAGAATGAAACTTAGAGAAAAAGGAAAGAAAAAATTAAAAAAGAAAATTAAGACTTTAAAAGAAAATATAAAAAATGGAACAATTACAAGTAGAGAAGCAAAAAAATACTTGTGTGGTCATTTTGGATATGTAAAATATGCAAATATATATAAACTAAAAAAGAATTTATTCTATATAAATTAGGGGTAAATCAAAGGCTCAGTTGCTTCGTGGGGGTAGCTTCAACAACAGCTACACTGACAACCCTGCGTGCTACCGTGATAACAACACTGCGACCAACACTAACACGAACAACGGGTTTCGCCCAGCACTCTAATATTATTCCAGATTATATATTTTAAGGAATATATACAGAGATATATTAGATATTAAAGAGGTTTACTCCTTCCTAATTTAGGTAAATATGATACAATAAAACAGGTATTAGTAGTATAATATACGAATATACTTGTTTTATGCTTTTATAACGAAGAAAAGATGAAGTAGTTTCATCTTTTAAATACCTAAATTATAATTTCTATGTTTTTTATTTGAATAGAGATATCTTTATTCCCTTTACAATCTAAACAGCCATCTATTAAAATTATTTGATTAGAATGGATGTTTTGATATACATAGTCTGCAAGTTCATTTAATGAAAATACTTTTATTTTACAATTATTTTTTAATTCAATCCAAAAATAACAGATAGAAACATTATCTTCCATAAAGAAAAATTCAAAAATAGGATCATTAACAACTTTCCCTATTAAATAACACTTATTCATATCTAGCTCCTATTTTAAATTCAAAGTAAGTTCTTTTATTTCTTCTATAAATCTATATGCTTCTGAAACTGATAAATTGTCTACACTTACTTGATTTATTTTATCTAATAAAGATAATAATGTTTTATTTCGTAAATAATCGGCACCATCAAAAATTGTATTATTTTCTACAATTTTAAAAATGATATTATCATTAACAAAAAGTTGATAATACTTATCAAAGCTAGAACACGGAAAGCCACATTTTACTATATCAACGTTTAAATTTGTTAGTTTTAAATTATATATTTTAGATAGAATTTTAGCATCATCATCTAAACATATATAAAATACACCACTTTTGAATAAATAAATAGTTTCATTATTTTCATTTTTTAATTTTTTATAAATATCATATAATTTACTCATATACCCTCTCCTTGTATAATTTTTTTATTTTATTATATAACAAAAATAATCGACAGTAAAGTATTGTCGAAAAATTTTAAAAGTGATATGATAAATAAAACCATTATGGAGGAGGTGAAATAGAATGAAAGAAAATAAAAGCATTTCAATGCAAGATATAGAACTATTTATGATGGCTCAATTTATAGATGTAATAAATGTGTTTGAAAAATATGAAACAATTGATGAAGTAAGAAAAGATATAAAAGCCAGAAAGAAAATATATTTAGAATATATAAAACAAATTCAAGAACCTATGGAATTTGTGACATTAAATTTATATGATGAAAATATAGATAATAAATTAAAAAAATGCAAAAATGCATATTCAGATAGTATAGAATATAAAAAAGCAACACAAAAATTAAAAGAGAGAACTAATGCATTAACTGAAAAACTAGGAAATACAGAAAAAGAAGAGTTGGAAGAAGTAAATAATCTAATATATGAAATATGTAATTTCAAAACACATTTAGCATATAAAATTCGGGCTAATAGATGGTATCAAAATTAAAGAAAAATGTACTTAATTAAGCAGTTGGTATAACATATTACCAGTTTTTCGGAACTTAATTAAGTACAAAGTTAAAAACTATAATTAACTAAAATCATTAACATCTTTAAAAAAGTCAGTAATTGGTTTATTAAAAACTATTGAAAATGCTAATAATTCATAATCTTTTACACAACGTTTATTATGCTCGATGGCATATATATCTGCTTTATATAAATTAAGACCAATTAATTCTAATCTTTCGCATAAAACTTTTTGAGAAAGTCCACTTTCAGCACGGAAATTCTTAAAGTTTTCAGATATTACATTTAATTTATTATTAATTCCTTTACGTCGGCTCATATTAAAACACTCCTTAAATTTTAGTAAATACATTGTACAATAAAATAGACACACAAAAGGCAATAAATTACTGCCTTTTATGTGTCTATTTTTATAATAATAGTATATTGAAAAATATATAAAAGAGGAAACTTTCTTTATAAAAAATAAAAAATTTTTTAAAAAAAGTAATGATTTTTAAAATTTAATTGTTATTTCTATTATGAAGGGCAAAAAAGAAACAGCCTAAAAAGGAGGAAATAACATGGAAAGAGTAAAAAAGAAAAGAATTAAAAAAGTTAAGCCTTTGAGTAAACAAGATTTTAAAAAAGCAATGAAAAATTTAGAAAATAAGTAGAGTTTTTTAGCTCTATTAGTTTCTTCATGCAAAAAAAGTGTAATACAAAAGACAACTAAAAATTGATGTAATGGTAGGAATATAAATGAATAAGAAGGATAAAATTTTAAAATTTTACTATGATGAGAATTTAAAAATGGTAGAAATTGCAAATAAAATTGGTGTAAGTAA
>CATLFA010000051.1 GCA_949927585.1 uncultured Clostridiaceae bacterium | reverse complement strand
AAAACAGAAAAAGATTTTGAAAGTATTAAATATACTGATGAAAATGGAGTTGGATTTTGGTATGCAAGAGAGTTAATGATAACATTAGAATATAGCAAATGGGAAAATTTTATTAAGGTGATTAATAAAGCTAATCAATCTTGTAAAAACAGCAATATAAGCGTGTTTGAACATTTTCCTGACATCAGGAAAACGTTACAAATGCCCAATAATGCTGAAAAAATCATTGATGATTATAGACTAACTAGATATGCTTGTTATCTAATTGCTCAAAATGGTGATAGTAGGAAGAAAACTATTGCTCTTACACAAACATATTTTGCAATTCAAACTAGAAAACAAGAACTAACTAGACAAGAATATGATAAATTATCAGAAGATGAAAAACGATTATATACAAGAGAAAATGTAAGAAATAAGAATAAATACTTATTTAATACCGCTAAAATGTCAGGCGTACAAAACTATGGAAAATTTAATAATTATGGATATAAAGGTTTATATAATAGCGAAATTTCAAAAGATATAGCATATAGAAAAGGTATATCCGAAAAATAAGGCATTCTAGATTATATGAGTAGTACTGAATTAGTAGCTAATTTATTTAGAATAACTCAAACAGATGAAGTATTAAAAAATAAAAATGTTAATAATGAAAATGATGCTTGTATAACACACCCTAAAATTGAACAAGCAGTTAGGCAAACTATTAAAAGGATTGGTGGAACAATGCCAGAAAATTTACCAACCCCAAATAAAAGTGCTAAACAAGTTGAAAAAGAAAGGTATAAAATTTCAGATTATAATTCTCAATTTAAAAAGAAAAAATTAAAATAATCGCATTATAATACAGTTTTAAATTTTCATTATATAAATTGTTGTAAAATTCGACTAAAGATGATATAATTTCTTCAATCTTAATCTATATTATGAAAGGAGAATTTATATGAAATTAGAACAGAACGATTTACCTATGTTATTTTCATCTACTGAGTTACCTGATGTGTTTTTTACAGAATATTTATCTCAAGCTAGTGGTGATTATATAAAAATATATTTATATATTGTTTTTCTATCTAAATATGGAAAAGATGTAAAAATAAATGATTTGTCTAAAAAATTAAATATAGATTTTAAAACTATTCAAGAAGGAATTAAATATTGGGAAGATAATGGTGTTATTACTAAGAAAAATACTGGCTATATAATTAATAATTTACAAGAAATTGAACTACATAAACTATATAAACCAAAAGTTTCATTATCTGCTGAAAGTATAAAACAAACTGCTCAAAATCAATATAGAGCAAAAGCTATTGAAAATATAAATAATTTATTCTTCCAAGGAATAATGTCTCCTTCATGGTATAGTGATATTGATTTATGGTTTAAAAAATATTCTTTTGATGAAGAAGTTATGATTGCATTATTTCAATATTGTTATAATAGAAGTGCTCTTCATAGGAATTATATACAAACAGTAGCAGAAGCATGGTTTAAAAGTAATGTCAAAACATTTTCAGATTTAGATAGTTTATTTGAGAAACAAGAAAAATTAAATACATTATATAAATCTATTGGCAAAAAATTAGGTTACACAAGAGCTTTAACAGAATATGAAAAAGGTTATATTGAAAAATGGACAATAGAATATGCATTTGGCTTAAATATTATAGAAATTGCCTTAAAGAAAACAACAGCAAAAACTAATCCTAATTTTGACTATTTAGATAAATTACTTTCAGACTGGCACGATAGAGGCTTAAAAACTGTAGAAGAAATTGAAAACTTTTTAAGTGAATTTAAACAAAAGAATAAAGATATTAAAAAATTAGAAAAAAATACTGGATATAATAATTATGAACAGAGAAAATATGATAATTTAAATAGCTTGTATGCTAATTTAGGTTAATTTAGGAGGATTAACTTTGAATAATTCTAATTTAAAGAATTTATTAAGTGAATATGAAAAAAAGAGGTTAAATGCTATATATGATGCTGAAAAAAGAAAAGAGCAAGTATATAAAGAAAACCCTCGTTTAGAAGAATTAGATGATGCTTTAAGTAAAGAAGCAATTAGAGTTTCTAAATTGTTAATCGTTTCAAAAGATGCTACTCTTTTAGAAGAACTAAATAAGAAAATATCTGAGTTAAAAGATGAAAAAATAAAAATATTAAATTCAATTGGAAAAGATATTAATTATTTAAAACCTATTTATGAGTGTGAGACCTGCGAAGATACTGGATATATTACAAAAAATTATAATACTACTATGTGTCATTGTTTAAAGCAAAAATTATTTAATATAGAATATAATAAATCAAATATATATAATTTAGAAAAACAAAATTTTAATAATTTTTCATTAGATTTATATTCTAGTGAAATTGATGAAAAAAAATATAATTCAAAAATTTCTCCAAAAGAGAATATAGAAAAAATTAAAAAATTATGTTTTAATTTTATAGAAAATTTTGATAACGAGGAAGAAAAAAATCTTTTATTTACAGGAAATACTGGTTTAGGAAAGTCTTTTTTATCAAGCTGTATTGCAAATGAAGTATTAAAAAAAGGAAAAACCGTTCTTTACCAAACAGCACCTGTAATGTTAGATACAATTATAGACTACCGCTTTGGAAAACAAACTTCTTCAAAAGATATTTATGATAATTTATTAAATGTAGATTTATTAATAATAGATGACTTAGGAACAGAATGTATGAACTCAATGAAATTTTCTGAGTTATTCAATATAATAAATACACGTTTATTAAACTCAAACAATAAAATAACAAAAACAATTATCTCTACAAATTTGAGCTTACAAAACTTGTTTTCCACATATGATGAACGTATTGTGTCTAGAATAGTAGGAAATTATAATATTTGTTACTTTTTTGGAGATGATATTAGGTTTAAGAAAAGATAAAAAATTTTAAAGCAATAATATACATAAAACAATTATGTATATTATTGCTTTTTTTATGTAATCGTAGTATAATTGATTTATACTTATTAATTTATATATAATAAAAGGAGGATGTTTGCATGAATACTTTTTTAACAGTAGTTCTTTTTATTGCATGGTTGGCTTTGATTGCTATCCTTTCTATTGTAGCCTGCTACTTTGCACATGGATGCATTAACGGGCTCCGGGAAAAACACAAGACATCAGGAGATATTTGGTGGTGCATTACAGGTATCTTTTTAACTATTTTTATCATATGTGTTGATATAATTGTTATCGCAGTACCTTTTATCTAACTAACCGATTTTAGTAAAGCAAACAAAAAAGAGTTTCAGAATTGAAACTCTTTTTTGTTATTTTTATTCTTCTGTTTCATTTTCAGAATTTATTAATTCTATACTTACAACTTTTCCACCATCATTAGTTCTCATTAATGTAACACCTTGTGTTGAACGTCCTAGTACACTTATATCTTCTACTTTTAGTCTTATTATTGTTCCTTTGTCTGTTATAAGCATTACGTCTTCTTCTCCTGTTGCTATTCTTATTCCTACTATGTCACCTGTTTTTGGTGTTATTTTATAGGTTAATACTCCTCTTCCGCCTCTGTTTTGTACTCTGTATTCGTCTAATTCTGTTCTTTTTCCAAAGCCGTGTTCTGTTATTGAAAGTAGTGTTGCTTTGCTTCCTACTATTATACTTTCCATTCCTATTACTTCGTCGCCATCGTCTAAACGTATTCCTATAACTCCTTGTGCTGTTCTTCCTACTGAACGTACATCTTTTTCGCTATATGTTATTGCTAAACCTTTTTTTGTTACCATTACTATATTGTCTTGTCCATCTGTAAGTCTTACATCTATTAATTCGTCATCATCTTTTAATGCTATTGCTAACAATCCTGTTGTTCTTGAAGAATCGTATTCATTTAGTGGTGTCTTTTTAATTAAACCACTCTTTGTTCCCATTAGTAAATATTTTCCTTCTGCAAAATTTTGAATTGGTATTATTGTTGATACTTTTTCTCCACTATCTAATTTTAATAAATTAACTATTGCTGTTCCTTTAGCTGTTCTACCTGATTCTGGTATTTGGTATCCTTTTAATTTATATAATTTACCTTTATTTGTGAAGAATAATATTGTGTCATGTGTTGATGCTGTAAATATTTGTTTTACAAAGTCATCTTCTTTGGTTGTCATTCCTGTAATGCCTTTTCCACCTCTTCTTTGACTCTTATATGTGTCTATTGGCATTCTTTTTATATATCCAAAGTGACTTAAGGTTATTACACATTGTTCTTCTTTTATTAAATCTTCTAATTCGAAATCTCCTTCTGCTGCTACTATTTTTGTTTTTCTTTCATCTCCGAATTTTTCTCTTATTTCTATTAATTCTTCTTTTATTATTTCACAAACTAATCTTTCACTATTTAATATTTCCCTTAAATGAGCTATTAATTCCATTAATTGTTTGTATTCTTCTTCTATTTTTTCACGTTGTAAACCTGATAGTGTTTTTAATCTCATATCTAGTATAGCTTGTGCTTGTATGTCTGAAAGACCAAATCTATCCATTAATTTTTCTTTTGCATCATCATAAGAATTACGGATAATATTAATTACTTCATCAATATTGTCGATAGCTATTCTTAAACCTTCTAAAATGTGTGCTCTAGCTAATGCTTTGTCAAGTTCGAATTTTGTTCTACGAACTACTACATCTTTTCTATGATTTATATAGTGGTCTAAACATTGTCTTAATGTTAATATTTTTGGTTCTCCATTGACTAATGCAAGCATTATAATACCAAAAGTAATTTGCATTTGTGTAAATTTATATAATTGATTTAATATTACATTAGCATTTGCATCTCTTTTTAACTCAACAACTACTCTAACTTTGTGCTCTCTGTCAGATTCGTCCCTTATTTCGCCTATTCCTTCAATTCTTTTTTCCCTAACTAATGCAGCTATATTTTCTATTAATTTGGCTTTATTTACTTGGTATGGAAGTGAGTTAACTACTATTCTTTGTTTATTTCCACTCATTTCTTCTATTTCTGCTTCTGCTCTTAATGTTATTTTTCCTCTTCCTGTTGTATATGCTTCTTTTATTCCTTCTCTTCCTAGTATTAAACCTTCTGTTGGGAAGTCTGGACCTTTTATTACTCCCATTAAGTCTTCATCTGTTATATTATCTTCATCTATTATTTTTATAATTCCATTTATAACTTCTGTTAAGTTATGTGGTGGTATATTTGTTGCCATACCTACGGCTATACCTGAAGAACCATTTACTAAAAGTGCTGGTATTTTTGCTGGTAATACTGTTGGCTCTTGAAGTCTATCATCAAAGTTTGGCATGAAATCTACTGTATTTTTCTCAATATCTGTAAGCATAACTTCTGCCATTTTTGACATTCTAGCTTCTGTATAACGGTAAGCAGCAGCTCCATCACCATCAATAGAACCAAAATTTCCATGTCCATCAATTAATTGATATCTCATAGAGAAATCTTGTGCAAGTCTTACCATTGCATCATAAACTGAACTATCTCCATGTGGATGATACCTACCTAAAACGTCTCCAACTGTTGTTGCAGATTTTCTATATGGCTTGTCTGGTGTTAACCCATCTTCATGCATTGTATATAAAATTCTTCTATGTACTGGTTTTAAACCATCTCTAACATCTGGAAGTGCACGAGATACTATAACACTCATTGCATAGTCAATATATGCTGTTTTCATCTCTTGCTCAATATCTCTGTTAATAATTTTTCCATCTTTGTCTTGTATTTCTTCCATTTTTATTTTTCCTTCCTTTCGCTTAGAAACACCTTAGTTTTTCCTATGTTTGTATTATATTTTAAATATAAAAAAAAAGCAAGAAAAAACAGCAAAAAAACTTAATTTTCCGTAAGTTTTTTTGCTGTTTTTGAGTATTTTTATTTCTTATATTTCTATATTATTTTCTTATATTTATTTGAGAGATAAATTTACATTTTTATTTTTAATAATTCCATGCTTTTTATATTAATTTTGCTTTATTAAATATATAAAAAGCAAAATATGGTAGCTATAATTAATATAACTACCATATTTTAATTTTAAATTAAACCTTCGTCCATAAAAAATGGACATATTTTCTCTGATTTTTTATCTAAATTAAATTCTCCTGGGCACATAATGTAAGAAACTCTACAACAATCATTATCACAATGCCATTTTTCTGGTATAGTATCTTCTTGCCTGAATGCAAATGCTATCAGAGTGCTTACTGCCTCTTTATACTCATCAACATCTACAAAAGACCTTCCAACATCAAAATTCTGTAAAAAATCTCTTGCTTTAATACACGCTTCTCTTGTTCCACCTTTTAAATAATTATTCTGTTCCATTACAAAATCAAATTTTTCTCTGTTCATAATTATTCCTCCTGTTTGTTTTGATTTGGTTAAAGGTTATATAAATATATTAATTATGTTTATCATTATAACATATATTATATATTAATGCAACTGATATTTTAATTATTTTACTGTTTTTATAATTATATTTCTATGCCATTTTCCCATATTTCTTCTGAAGATAAGTCTATATTTTCATTCCAACTAATTCCATATCCACCGCTATCTACTACTACATTGTTAAATATATCTTTA
>CATLFA010000050.1 GCA_949927585.1 uncultured Clostridiaceae bacterium | reverse complement strand
AGACAAAATAAATAAAATACATAAAAATATAACTAATGAAAAAGAAGAAATAAAAGTAGAATATATTTCTAATTGTGCTAAAAAAGAAGAATATATAGAATTATTAAAATCAAGAAGAAAATTAGATATAATAAAAGGTTTTACTACAAAAGGTATACATAGAGATGATTTTTTTGTTTATATAAATAACCAATTAGTAAATGTGTATGGCTCACAAGGCCAAAATAGAACGGTAGTATTATCATTAAAAATATCAGAACTTCAAGTAATATATGATGAAATAGGGGAGTATCCAATTTTATTGTTAGATGACTTCATGTCTGAATTAGATGAAAAAAGAAGAAAGAATTTTTTAGAAAATATTGAGAATACACAGGTTATTATAACTTGTACAGATAAGATAGATATTGATAATTTAGAGTATAAAGAATTTAATGTTGTAAATGGAAAAATAGAGAATAATAAATAGATGTGGAATTATTAATAGATAGTTGAGATGTATCGCTATTAAAGTCCGCTCCCAGGGATTAATATATTTTATTTTTTCCATTTCGCCCTCCAAGACAAGGGGTATTCCCCCGCCTCAATGGGCTGCCTAAGTCTTCATTACAAAAATAAAATATATTAACCCCTTCGCGCTAGTGTAGAAAAAAGGCTATGAATTGCAATAATTGCCTTCTACATAAATAACAAAATTATAAAAAATACTTGCAAAAGAAAATAAAAAGATATAATATAATTATACACAGATTATTCATAAATTGTGGATAATACATAAAAAGGATGGTAAAAAAATGGAAAAGTTTGAACACGAATATAATGCAGAGCAAATACAAGTTTTAGATGGTTTAGAGCATGTTAGAAAAAGACCAGGTATGTATATTGGAAGCGTTTCAATAAGAGGATTACATCACTTAGTATATGAAATAGTAGATAACTGTATAGATGAAGCATTAGCTGGATATTGTACAGAAATTAATATAGATATAGAGCCAGGAAATGTTATATGCGTAGAAGATAATGGTAGAGGTATACCAATAGATATTCATAAGAAAACAAAAATATCAGCTGCAGAAACTGTATATACTCAATTAAATGCAGGTGGAAAATTTGGTGGAGATAGTGGATACAAAGTATCTGGAGGTCTTCATGGAGTTGGTGCATCTGTTGTAAATGCATTATCTACTTGGTGTGAAGTAACTATTCAAAGAGATGGCGGAATTTATCAAATGAAATTTGAAAAAGGTAAAACAGTAGAGCCTCTAACAAAAATAGGAGATTCTAAAAAAACAGGTACAAAAGTTAGATTTTTAGCAGATGACACTATTTTTGAAACATTAAATTATGATTATGAAACATTAGAAAATAGATTTCGAGAAATGGCATTTTTAACAAAAGGTTTAAAAATTACAATAGAAGATAAAAGAGAAGAAACACCAAAAAAAGCGGAATTTTTATTTGAAGGTGGACTAGTATCATTTGTTGAATATTTAGGAAGAAACAAAGAAAAATTACATAAAGAACCAATATATATAGAAAAAACAGATGGAGAAGTTCCAGTAGAAATTTCTTTCCAGTATACAACAGCATATTCAGAAAATATTTATACTTTTGTTAATAATATTAATACAATAGAAGGTGGAACACACTTAGAAGGATTTAAAAGAGCATTAACTAAAACTTTTAACGATTATGCAAGAAGTCATAATTTATTAAAAGAGAAAGATTCTAATCTACAAGGTGAAGATATAAGAGAAGGAATAACAGCAGTTGTTTCAGTAAAAGTAAAAGAACCTCAATTTGAAGGACAAACTAAAACAAAATTAGGAAATAGTAATGTTACTGGTATTGTACAAAGTATGGTAAATGAAGCATTAGGAAACTTCTTAGAAGAAAACCCATCAGTTGCAAAAGCAATACTTGAAAAATGTATTAGTGCATCACGTGCAAGAGAAGCTGCAAGAAAAGCAAGAGAATTAGTAAGAAGAAAAAATGCATTAGAAACAACAACACTTCCTGGAAAATTAGCAGATTGTAGTAGCAAAAATCCAGCGGAATGTGAAGTATATATAGTCGAAGGGGATTCAGCAGGAGGAAGTGCAAAACAAGGAAGAGACAGACGTTTCCAAGCAATATTGCCATTATGGGGTAAAATGCTAAATGTTGAAAAAGCAAGAGCAGATAAAATATATGGAAATGATAAATTAAACCCAGTAATATTAGCAGTAGGTGCAGGAATAGGAGCAGATTTCGATGTTTCAAAAATACGTTATGGGAAAGTAATAATAATGGCTGATGCCGATGTTGACGGTGCACATATTAGAACATTATTATTAACATTCTTCTTTAGATATATGAGACCACTAATAGAAAATGGAAATGTATATTTAGCACAACCACCACTATATAAATTATCTAAAAAAGGAATGCAAGATGTATACGTATATACAGATGAAGACTTACCAAAAGCATATAAAGAACTAGAAGAAAAAGGAATAGCAAGAGAACAACTAGGACTTCAAAGATATAAAGGTCTAGGAGAAATGAACCCAGAACAATTATGGGAAACAACAATGGACCCAGCAAACAGAATATTAGTAAAAGTAACAATGGAAGATGCAATAAAAGCAGACGAAATATTTACAATACTAATGGGAGACGAAATAGAACCACGTAGAGAATTTATAGAGAAAAATGCTAAGTATGTTAAGAATTTAGATATTTAATAATTATAATTCACATTTATATATATAGGGGTAGGCGCTTTAAGTCTACCCTTTTTCGAAATAATAAATAATTTAAATATAGGGCGGACATAAGGCCCGCACCCTACAACATAAATATATGTTAAAAATATTAAAATATAATATTGATAATAAATATAAAATATGTTATATTTAATACATAATTTAAAGTAACTATTAACCATTAACAAACTTGTTAAGGAGGTAAAATTATGAGTAAAGGCTTACAAAATAATTTTGATAGAAAGAATATTGAAAATATTGACAAATTAATAAAAGAAGATATGACAGAAAGAGTAGGAATGTTTGTTGATGAATCTGGAAAAGAAGAAGTTGAAATAACAAAAGAAAGTAGAAAGAAATGTGCAAAAGCTCTTTTAAGGTAACTTATTAATAAATTTCAGCTATGTATAGCAGAAAGGGAAAATATAGTAAATAAATGGACGTAAGAGTAAATCTCTTACGTCCATTTATCAGATAAAGCTAATATTAACTTTCAGCTAAAACTAATATTCATAATTTTTTCACCTAATATACATTACTGCATAAATAAGCAATAAACCACAAATATTAATCAGTTGCTCGACTATAAATACATACGTAATAGCCATATTCATCCTTATAGGACTAATAACAACCATGTATTATATAAATATAATCTTAACTTCGAATATATTATATATTATTTAACCATACATATAAATACAAAATATAGTAAAGAATAAAATATAATGTAAAAAGTATAGCTTACAAACACATAATATACTCTTCATCGCCGACATAATATAACCTAAGGTTTACTTAAGCCACATTACATCTTTGCTCGAATAATATAAAACTCTATAAAAAACCTCATATTACTCTTAGTTAGGCTAATATTAACCTTATGATAGTATTATGTGTAAAAAAAATTTTTTTATTCGAAAAATTTTTTATATTTTTTAATTTTATAAAAATATAATATTAAAATAACAAAAATATTTACAATCATACATAAAATATAATATAATCATTTAAAATTATTATATTACAATCATACACAAAATTGTGAAGGAGGGAAATATTATGGCACAAATAATAAATTATGAGGAAGAAAAAAATAAAATACAAACTGGAGAAACTAAAAAGTCAGAAAATGAACGGTGCAATAATATTTTAAGAAATTTAGAAGAGAAAAGAGAAAATTTTACTACATCATTAATTATTAAAACAGCAGAAGACATTTTAAAAGCAACTGGTTTTTATAATAGAAATATAGCAATTCCAATAAATAAAATAGTAAAAAATTTTGGAATAACACCATATAAAGAAAAAATGAAAAAAAGTAATATATATGGATGTTTATATGTAAATGGAACAACTATACAAATATATCGGCAAGATAAAATTATAATAGTTAATAAAAACAATAGTACATATTTTAATCGTTTTATAGTAGCTAGGCAATTAGCAGTTTTTCTTTTAAATTTTAAAGAAAATGATGGATATAGTGACAAACAAAAAGTATTTATAGATGAATATAAGGATGAATATTGTAAAGATTATCAAAGATTTGCAACAGAAATTCTTATGCCAACAGATATGTTTATAAAACAACATGATATAGCAGTAGAAGAAGATAATAGGCGCATATTTGTAATTATGTATTTGTCACGTTATTTTGAAGTACCAGAATATTTTGTTGAAAGAAGAATATATGAATTAACACATTAAAAATAATAAAAACTAGAAATTCAAATTTGAATTTCTAGTTTTTACATTTTAATTAAGAATAAAACATATTTATATTAAGAAATAATTCCATAATCATTTTTTACAGGGTCTTTAAAATAATTTATTTTTGGAGGAAAATAAGTAAAAATTATAAAACTAAAAAATAAAATTAATAAAGTAAAAACACAAACATATTTTATTTTATTATTTATATATTTATTTTTAATTAATAATTTATAACAAATAAATTCACCAAAAATAATAGCAAATAAAAATGAAAGAATATCAATTATTAAATAATTACTTCCAATTATTCCAGAATAAGTAAAAAAGAAAATAGTAATAAATAGAACAGCAAAAACAATTCCAATAGTTTTAGAAAATATATAATTATTTTTATTATTATAATTTTTTAATAAAAAATATTCAATAATAGCAAAAATAAACATTGGAAAAAATACTAATTTTAGATGTTCCCAAACACTTTCATTTACAGCACTAAAAAATGCAATAAATATATTTTTAGAAAATAGTTCAAAAGTAAAATGTAATAAAGTTCCTAAAACAATACTAAAAATAATAGAAATAATTTGCAATTTTTTAATTAATTTCAAATTCAAATAAATCACCCATTAAATAATATTATAAAAAAATAAAAATATTCTAAGTATGTAATAAATATAAAATTAAAAAATAGAATAAATAAAAAGGAGGAGCTTTTTATTGAATAATATTATTATAAAAACAGATAAAAATTATACTTATGATATATTAAAAAATGATTTACTATTTTTAAATTATGAATATCCATTATTTAAAATAAATTATATAGGGAAAAGTACATTAAATGAAAGTATAGCATATATAAAATTAGGAGAAGGAAATAAAAAATTATTTATAAATGCTTCACATCATGCAAATGAATGGATGACATCTTTAATAACAATGATGTTTATCGAAAAATATTTATATTTATATAAAAATAAAAAAAATTATAAGGGAAGAAATATTGAAGAATTATGGAATAGAACAAGTATATATATAGTGCCAATGGTAAATCCAGATGGAGTTGGATTATGTTTAAAAGATAAAAAAGTATTATCAAATCAATTATATAAAAATATATGGGAAAAATATATCAATAATTTAGAAGATTGGAAAGCAAATATAAGAGGGGTAGACTTAAACTTAAATTATCCAGCAGGTTGGGAGCAAGCAGTAAAAAATAAAGCCAAAAAAGGAATAATATCTCCAAACCCAAGAGATTATCCAGGACCAAATGCAATATCAGAAATAGAAACAAAAAATATAATAAATTTTACACAAATGTTTAATTTTGATATGACAATATCCTTACACTCACAAGGGCAAGAAATATATTGGAGTTATTTAAATAAGAAAATAGAAAGAGCATACGAAATAGGTAAAAAAATGGAAAAAGTAAGTGGATACATACTTACACAGCCAAATTATTATTCATCATTTGCAGGCTATAAAGACTGGTTTATAGATAAATATGAAAAACCGGGATATACAATAGAAATAGGAAAAGGAGAAGAAGGAAGGTCATTACCATTAGAAAAAGCAGAAGAAATATATAATGAATTAGAAGAAATATTTTTTGTAGCTATTGAAGAGTGTTAAGAAAATAATAATCATTTGTTTTACAGATGATTATTATTTTTTTAAATAAAAGATAAATAAAAATGTTGTCGTAAAATGACGAACGATTTTTATTGACATTTACATAAACACAAGCTAAAATATAATTATAAAATAAAGATTAAAGAAAGGAATAAAAAATGAAACAGGAACAATTATATTCGGTACAAGATTGGCTTCCTTTTCAGAAGATTTTAGATAATGGAATTATTAAATTAGAAGATAATTTATATATAAAAATAATTCAAATAAATCCAATTAATTTTAATTTAAAATCCGAATTAGAAAAAGAAGCAATTTTAAATTCTTATAAATTATTTTTAAAAACATGTAATTTTGACATTCAAATTTTAATTCAAAGTAACAAAGAAGATTTATCAAAACATATTTCGAAAATAAATTCACAAAAAAATATTGAAAAAGAAAATATTAAAAAAATATCTGAAAATTATATTCAATATATAAAAAAATTAAATCAAAATAAAAAATCCTCAAATAAAAGATTTTATATAATAATAAAAAATTCAAAAACACACGAAAATATAAAAACAGAAGAAATGATAATTGAAGAATTAAATGATAATTTTTATAAAATAAAAGAATGTTTAGCCAGATGCGGAAACGTAGTTAAGGACATTTCTAAAAAACAAGAAATTATTTCAATACTATATTCATTCATTAATAAAAGAATGCATAACAATGATAATACAATTATGTAAAATAAAATATTAAAATTTTTATTAAACGTAAAAAAGCCTAAAAGAAAGTAATCCGATAATATAGTATAAATATTGATTAAAAAATAGAAAATTGAAGAATATATGAAGATATTTTCAACATTGTATAATAAACTTTAAAAAACTAAGATGTTAAAAAGATAATTATAAAATAATATAGTAA
>CATLFA010000049.1 GCA_949927585.1 uncultured Clostridiaceae bacterium | reverse complement strand
ATTATTTAGTATATATTGTGCAAATAGAAGTTTTAGAGATGTAGTTGATAAATATATATTAATGAAAAATGTAGTAGAAGACAGTACCGCTTATATTGATATTGATGAAAATGAAACAAATAATATTTATGCATATGACAAATATATTTGTATTCTAAGTAAAAATACATTAAAAAATTATAATTCATCTGGAAAATTAGAAGGAGAACTAACAATAGAAATAAGTACACCAATAATCTCAACCAATGGTAGGTTCTTACTAATAGCAGAAAAAGAAAAAAATAAAATTTATTTAGTATCAGGAAATGAGCTTATATGGCAAAAGGACTTAGAAGGTGAAATAAGTAAAATTTCAGTAAACAAAAATGGATATGTATCTGTTATTTTATCTGGTACAACATATAAATCTGTAATTCAATTATTTGATTCATCAGGAAATGAATTATTTAAGCAATATCTATCAAGTACAACAGCAATGGATTCAGATATATCAAATGATAATCAATACTTAGCATTTTTAGAAATAAATACTAGTGGTACATTAGTTCAGTCTATAATAAAAGTAGTGTCAATACAAAAAGCCAAAACAACTCCATCAGAATCTGTAGTATATAAGTATTCAGATGAAAGTGGCGCATTAATAACAAATATAAAATATCAATCAGGAAATAAACTTGTATATATTAGTGATTCAAGCATAAATATAATAAAAGGTGAAACAAATGAAAAAGTACTTAATTTGGTAGAAGAAGGCAAAAAGATTAATTTTGGAGATATAGAACTTACAAATTATATATATAGAGTTATTGAAAAGTCATCATTATTAAGTAATGAAACAAGTATAGAAATATTAAATATAGGAAGTCAAAAAACAAGTATATATACATTAAATAGTGTACCTAAAGAGATGAATAGTTATAATGATAAAATATCAATAAATTTAGGTTCAGAAGTACACTTTATAAGTACCAATGGATGGCTAATAAAAAGATATATTTCAAGTCAAGAAATAAAGAAAATAGTAATGTGTAATAATTTTGCAGGTATTGTATATAGAAATAAAATAGAAATAGTAAATATTTAAAAGGAGGATAAAGATATGTCTATAATAGTAGATTTAATAATTTTAGCTATATTAGCAATTTGTATATTTCTAGGATATAAGAAAGGATTAACAAAATGTGTAATAAAAATATTATCTTTTGTAATAGCTTTAGCAATAGCATTTGTATTATTTAAGCCAGTTAGTGCATTAATTATTAACAATACAACAATAGATGATAATATTAGAGATTCAATTGTAAGTTTAATACAAGATGATGTAGAAGAAGAAGGAAAAGTAAGTAAAGAATCGAATCTTCCAGAATCAATGATAAAACATATTAATAAAACAATAGAAGAATCTGTTAATGAAACTAAAATGACAGTAGTAAATAATGTGGCAAAAGAACTATCAATAGGAATTGTAAATATATTTGTAGCAATTGGGCTATTCATAATTGCAAGAATTGCATTAATATTTGTAAGCGCTATTTCTTCAATGATAACAGATTTACCAATTATAAAACAAGTAGATAAGCTAGGTGGAGTAGTATATGGTTTAGTAGAAGCTTTAATAATAGTATTCATTATATTTGCAATTATATCATTTATAAGTCCTATGATTGAAAATTCAGGAATAATAGTAGCAATTAATAAATCAATAGTAGGAAGTATATTATATAATAATAATCTACTAATAAAAATAGTGTTTTAAATAATATAAAATATGACCTTATAAAAGTTTTATAAGGTCATATTTTTATTACATATCTTTTCTTACAATTTTATTAAAAATATTGAAAAATACTAGTACATTTGATATACTCTATATTATATAAACAATAATTGGGAGTTGAAATAATTGAAAAAAGATATAAAAGCTAATGATAAAAAAAAGAAAAAAAAGAACAATAAATTAAGAGTATTTTTTAGAATATTACTTTTTATTATATTAATACTTATAATAGGATATGGTATTTGGTTTGGAGTAAACTACTTTAAACATATTTCAAAGCGTGGAGAGAGTCATTATGACCCACTTTCTGCTACTGCATTAGGAATAGACCCTGAAAAATTAAAATCAATTGGAAGAATTAATATTTTAATTTTAGGAGAAAGTGGTTATGAAGATGACTATAAATTAACAGATAGCATAATGGTTGCATCTTATAATCCACAAACTCAGCAAGCTTCTATGTTATCAATTCCAAGAGATACATATGTAGGAAAGAAAGATAAAAATTCAGCATCATCAAATTACTTAGCAAGTTATAAAATGAATTCAGTATATAGAAATGGTACTAATATACCAGAAACAGTTGAAAGAGTAGAAGAATTAACAGGTCTTGATATAAACAATTATGTATTAATAGATACAGATGCTATAATACAAATAGTAGATGCCATAGGTGGAGTTACATTTAATGTACCGATAGATATGAATTATGATGACAATAATCAAAATTTGCATATTCACTTAAAAGCTGGAGAACAATTAATAGATGGAAATAAAGCAGAACAATTATTACGCTTTAGACATAATCAAGACTGGACAAGTTACCCTGCTGAATATGGAGATAATGACTTAGGTAGAATGAGAACACAAAGAGAGTTTATACAAGCAACTTTAAAACAACTTATTAAATTTGAAAATGTAACAAAAGTATTAAATTTATTAGATATTGTATTTGATAATGTTAAAACAGATTTGACATTAGAAACAATAAAATACTATATACCATATGCATTTAAGTTCAATATGGAAAATATAAAATCTGGAATGGTACCAGGTACAAATGAAAAATGTAATGGAATTTGGATATATATAGCAAATAAAAAACAGACTAAAGAATTAGTAAATGAGTTGTTTACAGATATAGTAATACCAGAAGAAAATACAAATGATAACAATGTTTCAAATGAAAATGAAGAAAAAAATAAAGAGATAAAAATAGAGGTATTAAATGGAACTACATCAAAAACAGTTTTAGAAACTGTAAAGGAAAAGTTAGAAGCTTTAGGGTATAAAGTAACAAAAACAGGGAACACATCTTCAACTGACAAAAGTATTATAATAAATAGAACAATGCAATCTAAAATAGTAGAAGAAGATTTAGAAAAAGAATTAGGAATAAAAAATATAAAAAATAGTTCAAGCAATAGCAAAGTTGATTTTACAATAATAATAGGAAAAGATTATGAATAAAAAAGGGGCAATTTTATTAATATTGCCCCTTTTTTTACCAATATAAATAATTATTTCTGCTAGAATGAGTAGTTTTTTTCTTTCTTTTTTTCTTCTTTTTTCTACTATCTGTTTTTAATAATTTATATAATAAAAACAATACTAAAATTATTGAACATATTGTTAAAATTTTATTAAAAGCATTTGATTCTACTACATTTGTTCCAGCTAATAAATCAGAAGTATATGTATTACCATCTATTTCATAAGTAATTTTTCCAATAACAGTATTTTGAGCAATAGGCGCTTTTAATTCTGAGTTAATATCAACAGTAGGTGTCATTGAATTAATATCAGCATCTTTTTTTAATAAAACTGTTATTTCTTTTTCAATAGCAACATTTAAATTTTTAGTAGCACTACTTGCGTTTGGAATTTTGGTTTTCTTTAAAATAGAGCCTTCTTCATGAATAGTTTTAATAGTATAATTTTCAAAAGCATAATCAAATAAATTAATACAATCTAAATATCTTGCAGAAAGGCCATTTTCAATAGTGCCAGCTCCTAAGATTACTACAATATATTCTATATCATCTTTTTTAGCAGTTGCTACTATACAATTTTTAGCAGCATTAGTATATCCTGTTTTTGCTCCAGTAGTATATTCATAATAATAATTATCAGCTCTATCAGAAGTATCCTTTTTTATAAGTTCATTTGTAGTTCCAAAAACCCTATCATTTTTGTCATATTTATTAGTAGATGGAAGAGTATAAAATGTAGTACCAACAATTTGTCTAAAAATTTCATTTTTCATTGCATATTGCCCCATGATAGCTAAATCATAAGCAGTAGAATAATGGTTTTCATCATGAACTCCATTAGGATTAACAAAATGAGTATTTAAACAGCCAATTTCTTCGGCTTTAGTATTCATCATAGTAGCAAAGCTACTTACAGAGCCAGCAATATGTTCAGCTAAAATATTTGCAGCTTCATTTGCAGAATTAATTAAAAGTACATGTAATAATTGATTTATTGTAAGCTGTTCCCCAACTTGAATATTAGCATTAGTATATCCGAACAGGTACTGTAAAAACAGCTTCATAACTTGCTGTTGCTACATCTGTAAGTTCACAATGTTCTAAAGTAAGAATTGCTGTCATTATTTTTGTTGTGCTAGCAGGGTACATTTTTTCATAACCCTTCTTCTCATAAATAACCTTACCAGTTTTACTTTCCATTAAAAGGCAACTAGGTGAATATGTTGTGATACTAGAAGTATTGTTATATGTAACTGTACCAGTAGAGAAAACAGTAGTGGTACAGAAAATAGTTAATAATATAAAAATAATTGTAATATTTTTTAAATATTTCATAATCTCTCCTTTATATAATAATGTGTTTATATAATATATTATATATGGAGAAAATTCAATACCAAAAAGGAGGTTTTAATATAAAAAGTTATAAACAAATTTTAATAATATGTGGATTAATAGGGGCAATTATTATAGGTGCATGCATTTATTTTTATTTAAATAAAAATGAAGATTATTCTTATTTAGAAGTTTTAAATGAAGAAATACAAGTTACAGATGTAATAGAAGATGAAAAGAAAGAAATAGTAGTACATATTACAGGTGAAGTTGTAAATGAAGGAATTGTAAAATTAGTAGAAGGTTCAAGAGTAGTTGATGCGATAGAATCGGCAGGAGGAGCAACTAAAGAGGCAAATTTGTCTAAAATTAATTTAGCGTATTTATTAGAAGACGGAACGAAATTATATATTCCAAATATAAACGATGAAGAGGATAAGGAATATATTTCAAATAGTAGTATAAATAGTGAAACTGGAAATAGTAAAAAAACATTAAAAGTTAATATAAATACAGCAAAAAGTGAAGAACTACAAAAACTACCAGGAATTGGTGAAGCAATGGCAAGTAGAATAATTACATATAGGAAAGAAAATGGTAAGTTTAACAAAATAGAGGACTTAAAGAATGTTAGTGGAATAGGAGATACTAAATTCAATAATATTAAAAGTTACATATATATATAGTAATTATATAATAGTAATAATTAATATTTGCAGTTAATTAAATAAAATTATTCTAATTTTTATTATACATAATATTGAAAAGTGTATGAAAACATGTTATAATTCTAATGTTAATTATTATAGTTTTCTTAAAAAACAAATGTTTTATAAGGAGGAAAAAATATGAAAATTTTAATAATCGGAGGAAGTTACTTTTTAGGAAGAGCATTTACAATGGTTGCAAGTAAAGAACATGAACTTACACTACTTAATCGAGGGAATATATCAATGGAACGGTATAATGTAAGCCAGTATAAAGCTGATAGGAGAGATATTGAAATGTTACAGAAATTTCCAAGCCAAGATTATGATGTTGTAGTAGATTTTTGTGCGTATAATCCAGGAGATATTAGAAGTTTTGTAGAAAATATGCCAATATTTCCAGGATTAATAAAGAAGTATATTTTTGTAAGTACAGTAGATGTATATGAAAGAAATGTAGGATATGTAAAAGACGAAAATACACCATTATCTACTATAAGATATGGAGGAGACATAGGAGATTATATTTATGGTAAAATATGCTTAGAAAAGGAGCTTAAAGAAGTATGTACTAGAATTGGTATAAACTATGTAATAATTCGTCCTTCTATAATATATGGGCCAAATAACTATGCACCAAGGGAATCGAAATTTATAAAGATGGCATCAAATGGAATTCCAATAAGATATCCGAAAGACGCAAAGGCAAAGTTTCAAATGGTATATGTTAAGGATGTAGCGGAGGCAATACTTAAAGCATGTAAAAGGACTCAATCTCAAGAGTATAATATATGTTCAAATGAGGCTATAGGATATGAAGAGTTCATGAAAGTTTTAAGTAAAGTGTCAGAGATGCCGTTAAAACTTGAGCCAATAAGTACAGAAGAAGCACTAAATCAAGCTGCAGAAGGAAAAGTACATTTACCATTCCCAGTTACTGAAGAGGAAAATGAAATATATGATGGAAGTAAGGCTAAACAAGAACTTGGTATAGAGTACACCAGTTTATTAGAAGGAATTAAAAAGACATATGAGTGCTTTAAATAAGTAATAAATAGGAAACAAGCCATTAGTAAATTCTAAGGGCTTGTTTTTTTATATATTATAGTAAATTAATATATTTTAAGTTTTAAGGAAGATAATCATTAATTAGGCAAAGCGATTTTTTGTTCTAATGAGAAAGATATGGGTATAAAATTATAAAGTTATAGTATATTTAAGTGTTAAAAGTAAAGAAGAAATAGTACAAACATTTAACTTAATTATAAGTTGTAGTATTTAGTAGTTCAAATTGTGAAACTATATTTTAGTATTGTAAAGATATTAGAAATATGCTAATATAATAATAGGGGGAATAAATATGGAATTAAAAAAATTAGCTGAATCATGGGTAGTAGTAATATTAGCATTAATAATTTTCTGGCCAGTAGGATTAATATTGTTATATTTAAAATTAAGAAATAACTCAAAAAATAAATTTAAATTTAATGGAATAACTAAAATAGCAATAGGTGTATGCTCAATATTCTTTGGCTTAATAGGGGCAGCAACAGAAATAGATGAACCAACGGGTGAGGTAGGGCTAACTATTGTAATGGTATCAATCTTTTTAGCAATAGGAATTGCTTGTATATATTTTGGAATGAAGAATATAAAAGAAGGTAAAATATATGAAAAGATAGGAAACCTAATAAATTTTCAAGAAGTAGAAAGTGTAGAAGAAATAGCAAAAAAATTAAAAATAACTGAAGAAAAGGCAATGGAATATATATCAAAGGCAATATATTTAGGAATTTGTAATAATGAAATAGAATATAAAAATAATAAAATAGTATATAAAAAGAAAATTGAAGAACAAGTAGAAAAGAAAAAACATGAAAGAATAGTAAAATGTGAATGCTGCGGAGGAATAAATCATATAAATGACACAGAAGTAAAGGCATGTGAATATTGTGGAATGGAATTAACAATAAATAAATAATTTATATACCATATTTATTTAATAAAATTAGGTAAATATGGTATATTTTTCTTTATTTTTAATATAATATATAAGAAAATAGGTTATAAGCCGAAAAAAATCACATAAAGGGTTGACAAATAGTATATTTGGCGTTATACTA
>CATLFA010000048.1 GCA_949927585.1 uncultured Clostridiaceae bacterium | reverse complement strand
AAAAAATAAAGAAGTTTGTTTAAATGATATTTTTGAGGAAATAAAGTTTAATATGAATAAATTAAATAGAAATCCAATTATTTATATTACATCTAATATTATAGATTTGAAATTACAAGAAAATATTAAAAATTCTAAATTTAAGTCCTTATATACAGATGTTTGGATGACATTAAATAATTTAGAGCAATTTCAATCTTATAAAAGTAAAATAGATTTTGACGTTTACAAAGTTGATGAAAAATTAAAGGAACAATTTATTCAAGCTATAATGGATGGATTTTCTGGAGATAATCCAGAAGAACCATATGAAAGCCTATCTGATGGATATAAGACTGCACTAGAAAATAGCTTTAATGAAAATAATAGTGATTATAAAATTATTCATTATTTAGGGAGAAAGGAAAATGAAGCAATTTCTACAGCGACAGTTATATATAAAAGACAAAAAGCGATTATATATAATGTTACAACAAATAAGAAATATCAGAAAAATGGTGTATGCAAACAAATGATGTCAGATATTATAAAAGACTTAATAGAACTAAACATAGATGAAGTTTGTGTTCAAACAGAACATGGATTTTATACAGAAGAAGTTTATAAGAAAATGGGATTTATAGAAAGATTACTAGGGAAAGCATATATAGAAGGGAGATAAATGATGTTTGTAACTGCTCAAATTTTTGGAATATTAGTGATAATAGCAAATGTTCTTGCAATGCAAATGAAGAATAAGAAACAAATAATTCTTATGTTTATATTAGCAAATTTGTTTTCTGCAATAAATTTTGTTTTATTACAGAGTTATAGTGGTGCGACAATTTGTATATTTGCAATAGTACAAACATTTATAAACAAATTTTTTGAAAATAAAAATAAGCAAGTACCAAAGATTGTTATCGCAATATATATTATTATATCTATTATATTAGGGGCAATAACATTCAAAGCATCTATAGATATTGTGCCTATAATATGTTCAATATTATATACTTTAACTATAATACAAGATAAAGAAAAAAACATAAGAATAATATCTTTAGTAAATATATTATTATGGATTTTATATGATACTGTGTGTCAAGCATATACTGCAGCAATTTCGGATTCTCTTATGACGATATCTACAATAATTGGTATATATAGATTTGATTATAAAAAAGGAAAATAATAATTTATAAGAATTGCAAAGTATTGATTTTATTTATATATTTGCAAAATGTAGATTCTTAATAAACTATTTTATTTTTCTTAAAATCATTCACTAAAATGCAATAATGGTACTTTTATGAATAGAAAAATTATAAATGGTAAAATTAAATTACCATTAAAAAAATAAAAAGACACATAATTAAAACTTATGATACAATGTTAATGTCGAATCAAACATTGAAAAAAGTATTAATTATGTGTCGAAAAAATAATAACACAAAAAGTAAACACTTACAATATAATGAAAGACAATATATAAATGGCAATAATAAATTTCCAGTTTATTATTGCCATTTATAATGTATAGAAAAACTTAAAAAAGATTGACATAAAAGTAAAACTGTGATATAATGCAAAATTGTAACATAATAGTGTGTTAAAGACACACTAAGCACATTGAAAAAAATATAAGTAAAGAAAAAGAAAGGAGAACATCACTATGATGAAAAAAGCAAAAACACGGAGAAAATTTCTTGCATTCCTAATGGTAACAGCTATTATGTTTGAAAATCCAACACAGATGGTATACGCAGAAGAAATAAGTTCAAGTGAAATTGTAACCAACAATGATGTAATTGGCAATAGTGAAGAAATATTTGACGATGAAATAGTAAAAGACAATACATCTATAACTGGCGATGAAGTAGATGATAACAATGCATCTATAGCTGGCGATGAAGTAGATGATAACAATGCATCTATAGCTGGCGATGAAGTAGATGATAACAATGCATCTATAACTGGCGATGAAGTAGATGATAACAATGCATCTATAGCTGGCGATGAAGTAGATGATAACAGTGCATCTATAGCTGGCGATGAAGTAGATGATAACAGTGCATCTATAACTGGCGATGAAGTAGACGACAACAATGCATCTATAGCTGGCGATGAAGTAGATGATAACAGTGCATCTATAGCTGGCGATGAAGTAGATGATAACAGTGCATCTATAATTGGCGATAAAGTAGATGATAACAGTGCATCTATAATTGGCGATGAAGTAGACGACAACAATGCATCTATAATTGGCGATGAAGTAAAAGATAACAATTCATCTATAACAGGTGATGATGTAGGAGATAATACTGGTGTAATAGACAATGATGAGGTAGGTAACATCAGTAAATCAGAAGTTAACTATGAATCAAGTGATGGAAGTGAAGCTGTATCTGGTGATGAAACTTTAGTTAATGAAACACTTGAAAAAGTAGAGTTATCCAATGGAGTTAAAATGTATAATGCCATTGAAGTAAGTAATACTGACGAAGTTTCTGAAAAAAAACAACAGTTTACAACATCAGATGGTGTTAATGTTGAGGTTACATTTAATAAATCAACCAGAACTTTAGAAGTGTTTTATGATATTACAGAGAATGCTGAAGGTGATATAGTAATTGAATTATCCGAGCTTATTCCTTTTTTAGAAGAAAACTATCGCTATATTGGATATGGGTTTGGAAATGGCGGTTCTTATGGAGGAAGTAATATCAATATTACTACTTCCAACGGTCATACTTACAAATACAAAGATGGTAGTTTTGTATTAGAAACTCAAGATTTAAGTGATTCAGAAAATTTTACAGATTTTGTAGGGTTTGATGGGCAAAATTTGCCTGCAGAATTTATTGGTAATGTAGTCAAAGCAGAACCTATATTAAATTTATATAAGGGGGAATATACTAAATCTTCTTTAAAAGCATATCATTTGGTAGATATTTATGACCGGTTAGAGAAGAAGGGATATACAGGAGACAATGCTTTAACAAATTACTTGTTGGATTATTATAATAAAAAACTGGGTGGAACAACTTATTCAACAATAAATGACTTGTATAATGAACATCCAGAAGTATTAATAACTGGTGACTGGAGAAATCCAGGTATGTTAGAGGCTAATAATACTAGTGTTTCAATTACTGAAGAACAATATAAAGAATTGGAACCGAAAATTAAAGATAATCCTTATGTTGTTATATGGGAGAATGGAGACCAATATTATATTCAATACAAATGGCCAGATGAGCAACTTGCAGCATTTAGTTACGAATTTTTCTATGCAAATGTTCTAAAACTTTATTTTGGAGATAAAGAAAAGCTGGATGAACTTTGCAAAGGAAATGCTTCTAATTTAAAGGAAAACAATCTTAAGGATTATATGGATAGCCAGGGAGATTCAGAAGGTATTTGGGCAGAGGTAAACCAATACTTAAATGAAGCTACTAAATTAGGATTGACTAAAGAAGAACAAGCTAAGCTTGCTATTTATATGGCCTTTGGCTTCAATGGCGATTCGTTCGCAAATACGTACCAAGACTATGTATCTAGTTGGTACAATAGCATTACTTTAGAACAGATTGATGGAGATGTAACTATTAACAAGGTAGACGAAAATGGTGAACTTATTACTGAGCCTACAACTTTCAATCTGTACTATTATACAATGGAAGTTGACCAAGAGGAAAGTAATAAAATAGTAACATATTATTATGCTATTGATGAAAATGGTTCATCATATTTTACAACAGACGTAACAAAAGCAGCGGCATTAATTACAGAAGATGGCTCTCTTACTGTGAAATACCTGTTACCAGATTATAACTATTATTTGAAAGAGGTAGTTGCACCAGAAGGATATGAACTAAATTCTGAAGAGATACAATTCAAAATAACTTCTAAGGAAACAACAATTATTTCAGTACAGAACAAAAAAATTGAGGATTCAGAAAATCCAAAAGATGAATCAACTGAAAATCCAAAAGATGAATCAACTGAAAATCCAGAAGATGATTCAACTGAAAATCCAAAAGATGAATCAACTGAAAATCCAGAAGATGATTCAACTGAAAATCCGAAAGATGAATCAACTGAAAATCCAAAAGATGATTCAATTGAGAATCCAAAAGATGATTCAATTGAAAATTCGAAAGAAGATTCAACTGAAAGACCAAAAGAAGATGACTATGTAGACAATTTACCGATGTGTCAGACGATGACACTATCAACAGGTCAGACGTTAATAGTACCAGAAGTTGAAATGATGATAGTAACAGGAGAACAGACAGTAACGTCAACAAAAAATCAAGTAGAGATTCCTAGGACTGGTGATGATAGTAGTAATCCAATAAATTGGATGGTAATATTTATTATAGCTGGAGTAACTATGGCAATTCTCTTCAAGAAACAAGTTAAGCGTAATTAAAAATATAACCACTTTATTCTAAACTTATATTTTTGTTTTAGGAAAATATAATATTAACCTAAAAGAATACAACCCTTAATTTAAGGGTTGTATTTTTGTGTAAAATTAACTTATTTTTCTATTTTTTAGTTACTAGGTAATGGTTTTGAAAAAAATTTTAATTATATGTAATAATAAAGAAAATATAATATAAATTTTTATATATTCTTTATTACAATAAAGGTTAATTCTCAAAATAAATTCCATTAATAAAATAAATATGTAATTTAATATTAAACTAAAAAAAATACAAAATTGACATAAAATATTGAAGAAGATATAAAAATGTGATAAAATAAAAACAATAAGTTTTTATAAATTCTAAATTATAAACAATATAAGGAGAAGCAAAATGAAAAATAAATTTAGAATAATTTTGTATGTCATATGCGTAATTTTACTTATTATATCATCAGTTCATTTAATTAAATATTATTATATACAAGATAAAGAGAATGAACTAATAGAAAAAGTACAAATGGAAAAACAAATAAGTGAAAAAAAGGAGAGAGTAGAAGAAAATACATCACAAAAAGATATACTACAAGAAACAATGGAATGTGGAGAAAGGACAGTTCTTCCAATATACGAAAGTATGTATAATGAAAACAATGATTTATATGGCTGGATAGAAATCAAAAATACACAAATAAATTATCCAGTAATGTATACTCCAAATGTTCCTAATTTTTATATTAATAAAGATTGGAATAAAGAAACGTCCAAATCTGGGAGTATATATGTTGATAGTAGATGCGGTCAAGATAGTGAAAACTTGATTATTTATGGTCATAACATGAATGATTTTAGTATGTTTGGAAGTCTAAGTTACTATACAAAAAAATCATATTATGAAGAACATAAATATATTGAGTTTGACACAATATATGAAAAATCAAAATATGAGATTATAGCAGTTTCGCAGGCTTTCATAAAGGAAGAAGATATGATGCCTTCTAAAGAAGGTTTAGGAAAAGAAGTACCTTTTAAACAAGTAATAGATGATGAATATCTTTTTTATGAACATCTTGAATTTAAGAATAAAGAGGAATTTGATGAATATGTAAATTGGATGAAACAAAACAGCTATTACGAAATTAATAGTACTGCTAATTATGGAGAAAGAATAATTACTCTTTGCACATGTGTAAATATAAAAAAATATCAAAATGAGAGATTACTTATTATAGCAAAAAAAATTGAATAAAAGCATACAAAAAAGAGGGGGCCTATTTTAGGACACCCTCTTATAACTTAATTTACTTGAGTAGGTTTATTATTCTCTACAGGTTTTTCACTCTCTACTGGATTCTCGTTAGGTTTAGTCTCAGGTTTTTCAGCAGGTTTATCTTCAGGCTTTGTTTGAGGTTTTTCTGTAGGAGTTTCGCTAGGTTTTTGTACTGGCTTTTCTACTGGTGCTTGAACTTTAGTTCCTACAGCAACAACCCTATTATGAGGGTTATATGTATCATTAGAAAGTAACTTTTTAGAAACTACTTGGCCATTTTGTTTTAAAATTCTATAACATACTGACTTACAACCATTTGAGCCACTTTCAATTACTTTTGTTTGACCCACATTAAGGTTAGCATCATTTTGATTAATTGTTTTATATTGTATATAACCTGTTATATAAGACTGAATTTCAACTTCATATTCATTTTCTTCTTTTACTCCAAATATTTTAGTAGTAATAGTTCCACCAGAAACTGTGCTAATGATTTTTATTGGATATTTTCTACTGTTTTTAAATTTGAAATCAGGCCCTCCCCAAGAAACAGTTGCATCACGTCCTGCAGGTACATATCCAGGGTTAAATCCATGATTATATCTTTCAACTATTTCTAAGTTTGAAAGAAGAACAGAATTATATAATGTAGAAGAAACTTGGCAAATTCCTCCGCCAATGCCAGTTGTCACTCGGCCACCCGCATATACGGCAGCACTTTTAAATCCAGCAGCAGCAGTTCTTTGACCAACAGTTGTATTGTAAGAAAAAGTATCACCAGGCATTAAAACAGTACCATTTATCTTATTAGAGGAAAGTTTTATATTTGTTGTTCTATTAACATTTCTTGCACTAAAATTAGTAGAATATGTTGCTAACAAATCGGGAAAAGCTTCTGAACCTATATTATTAATAGTAATAGAAGGGACAGTTATTTTTAAAGGAATTATATAACTTTCTTTATCTTCTAATATAAGTGCTTTTGCCTCATCCATGCTTATTCCAAAATCTACACCATTAACATGAGGAATTACTGTAAAAGGTTCTTTAGTGTAAGTAGCATCTTTAGGCTCTGTATGTATTTTAGTATAAATAGAATCTAAGTCTATATCTCTAGCTGTACAATTAGTAATAGGAATTTCTATATTTTCATTTTCAGCAGTAAAATTATTAATATTAGAAATTACCTTTAATTTTAAAGCTTCAGGTTCTATTACTATTCCATCAATACCTTTTGTTATAACTAAATTAGAACCATCTATATAATAATTAGGCTCAATAAGTTTATCTGGTAAATTAGCCCCAATTTCTGTAATTAAAGTGTCAATAGTTTCCTCATTATAAGAAAAACTAGGACATATATTTAATTTAAAAATATAAGATGATAAAATTTTAAAATTATTTTTAAAAATATTATCTTCTCTACCTATATTATAAGCAGTATCTATACTAGCTTCAATATCAAAACTAGCTCCTAATTGTTCAGGAATTATGGTAGTTACTGAATCATTGTGTATTAGTTCAAAAGGTGTTGTTAATTTTTTCTTTACAACATTTGAAATCTTTTCGAATGCTTCCTCTTTAGTAAGGCCAGAAACGTCAATACCTTTTATAGATATACCATAAATTATTTTATTATTATTTAAGTTTGCTATTGCAAAAATAGTTGAAAATAATAAAAGTATAATAATACCAACTATAACTAAAGGTATTATAAGTTTTTTATTATAATTTTTCTTTTCTTTTACAATTTTTTCTGTAGTTTCTTCCTTAATTTGTAATTCTTTTTCTTCTGAAACTTCTTCTAATATAATTTGGTCTTGCTCTTTAATATTACTTACTGAATCAGCTTCTATATCTTCTTTCTCAATTACTGTAGTTAAAACTTCTTCTGTTTTATTTTCTTTTTCAATTTCTTCTTCAGAAATTTCATTTACTTTTAAACCCTCTTTTACTTCTGACATAATTCT
>CATLFA010000047.1 GCA_949927585.1 uncultured Clostridiaceae bacterium | reverse complement strand
CTTTTGTAGTAAAACCTTTTATTATATCTAATTTTCTTCTTGATTTTAATAATTCTATATATTCTTCTTTTTTAGCACAATTAGAAATATATTCTACTTTTATTTCTTCTTTTTCATTAGTTATATGTTTATGTATTTTATTTATTTTGTCTTTTATTTTTTCTATAAATTCATTTCTATAAATATATATTTTTTCTCCATACTCTGCTAGTTTTTCATCCCATATATCTAACAATTCTTCACATTTATTATTTTCTTTTATTTGTTTTAAATAATTATTTCTTTGTTCTAATGTTTTATTATACATATTTAATATATGAATATAATTTGGTCTTAATTGTCCTATCATAATATCTAAAAAACGTCTTCTTTTTTGAGGTCCATCTCTTAATATATTTATATCATCTGGAGTAAAAATAACTGTATTTATATTTCCTAATAATTCACTTAATTTTTTTATTTTTATTCCATTTGTATAAATTGACTTTTTATTATTTAAATCAATTTTTATTTTACCATCTCTATCGCTTTTTTCGTATTCAATATATACTGAAGCAATATCTTTATTAAATTTAATTAATTCACTTTCTTTATTAGTTCTAAAAGATTTTCCAATAGAACATAAAAATATAGCTTCAATTATATTTGTTTTACCTTGTGCATTATCTCCATAAAAAATATTTATATTTGGACCTAATGTTATTTCTTCTTCTTCATAGTTTCTGAAATTTTTTAGTTTTATTTTGTTAATATACATATTTTTGAGGTTGGAGGTTAGAAGTTGGAAGTTAGAAGTTTAAAATTATAATAAAAACATTATATTTATTCGCATATAATTAATATTTTTATTTCTTATTTTCTAACTTCTGACCTCTGACTTCTGACTTCTGTCTTCTCTTCCTCCCCTCTTTTTATTAATCTTTAAGTCTTATTGGTAAAATCATATATATATAATCACCTTCATCAACTGGTCTTATTATACATGGTGAAATACTTGTTCCAAAATCTACATATATTTCTTCATCATCAATTGCACGAAGTGCATCTAAGAAATATTTTGGGTTGAAACCTGCTTCTAAATTTTGTCCTTCTGTTGAAACATACATTTCTTCTTTCGCATCTCCTGTTTGGTTTGTACAAGAAATTGTTACTTTTCCTATATCTACTAAAACTTTTACAGGATATTTCTTTTCTTTTTCTATACTTGATGATGATATTAAACTAATTCTTTCAAAACAATTTTGAATATTACTTCTATTTACTCTTACTCTTGTTTCCCAATTCTCTGGTATTACACTTGAATAGTTTAAAAACTCTCCATCTAATAACCTTGTAACTAATTTACAGTTTTCCATTTCAAATAATGCTTGGTTTTTAGCTACTCCTATTTTTATAGTATCAAATGAATCTAATATAATTTTATTAACTTCATTTAATGTTCTTCCTGGAATAACTGCTGTAAAATCATTACTATTATTTTGTAAAAATTTAGATTTCCATGCTAATCTAAAACCATCTACTGCAACTACATTTAATTTATTATTTTTAATTTCAAATAAACATCCAGTAAATATTGGTCTATTTTCTTCTGTACTTACTGCAAATATTGTTTTTCTTATCATTTCTTTTAATGAATTTTGTTCTATTTCTATTGAATTTTCAATATTTATTTGTGGAAGTTCTGGAAATTCATCTGGATTCATTGTTGCTAATTTATATAAAGAACCTTCACATTCTATTACTAATAAGTTTTGACCATTTAATGAAATATTAATATCAGTATCTGGAAGTTTTCTTATAATTTCACTAAACATTATAGCATTTACTACTGTTGCACCTTGTTCTTGTACATCTGCATCTATTACATATTCTATTCCTATTTCTAAATCATAGGTTGTTAATTTTACTTCTTTATCATTAGTTTGAATTAGTATACCTTCTAATATAGGCATTGTTGTTTTTGAAGCTACGGCTTTTGTTACGGAATTAATAGCTTTAATAATTTTTTCTTTCTCACAAACAATTTTCATTTTCAATCAAACTCCTTTTATATATTAAATAATTTTAGTAGTAGTAGTAGTAGGTGTTGTGGATTATGTGGATAACTATGTTAATAGCTTATATGCCTAACTTTTTTCATGTTTATAATTTCGTGGATAAGTTTTAAAATTATAAACATCTAAAAAATTTAATTGTGTAAAATTGATTTATTAACACGTTATATACACAAAATTAACACTTACTTGTGGATATCTAACGTGGCTCTTCCGTAAGAAGAATTACGTTTTTATTTTACAAACAATATTTTCAGCAAACAAGAATTTTAAAAAAGTTTAAAATTTGTTTATATAGAAACTATTTATCTGCAAGTAATATGTTTTTAACACTATCCACAATTAACTTTGTATTTTTATTTTCTTTTATTTCCTTCTCTATTTTATTACAAGCATGAAGTACAGTTGTATGATCTCTATTTCCAAAATCTTTACCTATTTGAGGAAGTGAAAGTTGAGGAACACTTCTACACAAATACATAGCAATTTGTCTAGGAAATACTACATCATTAGAACGTTTAATACCAACTAAATCCTTAGGGTCAATATTAAAATATTTTGCAACTGTTTCTTGTATATAAGCTGATGAAATAACTTTATCTTTAGAAGAAACAATTTCATTTATTGCCCACTCTGCCATTTCCATAGTAATAGGACTATTTATTAAAGATGCTCTTGCTATTAATTTATTTAAGGCTCCTTCTAATTCTCTAATATTAGTATCTATTCTATTTGCAATATTGGATAAAATCATATCATCTATAATAATATTATCTATTTGAGCTTTTTTTCTAAGTATTGCAAGACGTGTTTCATAATCTGCATTAGAAATATCAGCAATTAGTCCCCATTCAAATCTAGATTTTAATCTATCTTCTAATAAAGGAATATCTTTTGGTGGTCTATCACTAGATAATATAATTTGCTTTCCACTTTCATGAAGTGTATTAAAAGTATGGAAAAATTCTTCTTGAATTCTTTCCTTTCCAGCAATAAATTGAATATCATCAATTAATAAAACATCAATATTCCTATATTTATTTCTAAATTGTTCCATCTTGTTATCTTTAATACCATTAATTAATTGATTTGTGAATTTTTCAGAAGTAACATATAAAATGTTTGCATTTCTATTATTTCTTAAAATTTCGTTACCAATTGCATGCATTAAGTGAGTTTTACCAAGTCCAACTCCACCATATATAAAAAGTGGATTATAAGATGTTGCTGGTGCTTCTGCAACTGCCAAAGATGCAGCATGTGCAAAACGGTTATTATTTCCTACAACAAATGAATCAAAAGTATATTTTGGGTTTAATGTTTCATTTGAATAAGTAATACCAGTATTATTATTTAAGTTTCTTTGAAAAATTTCATTTCCTTTATCTTCAGCAGAAACTATTGTTACACTACATTCTTTATTAGTTAAAAATTTGAAAGTATTAACTAATAACTCGTGGTATTTTGAATCTAAATAATCTTTCTTAAAATTAGTTTGAGTAATAAGAACGATATTTCCGTGAGTTCATACTTTCAATTTCTAAATCTTTTATCCAAGTATCAAAAGAAATACTAGTAGTTTCTTCTCTTAGTAACTCTTTAGCTTTTGTAAGAATTTCATTTAATTCTTGCTCCAAATTTAATTCAGTCCTTCCATATTTTTAGGTTATAGAAAATAATATTTTTTTAAGAATAAAGTTATCCACAAAACTATCCACAAGTGTGAATAATTACGCAAATAATAACTTTAGGACTTTAATGCTAAAAAAAATACATTTTTCCCTATTTTTTACTATAATATATAAATTATCTAAAATAGTCAAGAAAAATAAAAAAAATTATTAAATTTAAAGCTTACTATTGACATAAGCAAAATTTTACTATATAATAAGAAAGCTTATTTAAGAAAAATATAAAAATTAAAGAAATATATCCGATTACGGTATTAATAAATACAGGAGGTGCTAAAAATGAAAAGAACTTATCAACCAAAAAAGAGACAAACACAAAAAGAACATGGTTTTATGAAAAGAATGAAAACTAAAGCAGGAAGAAATGTATTAAAAGCAAGACGTGCAAAAGGAAGAAATAAAATTAGTGCATAATAATGTGGCCACGTATATTTAAGTATGTGGTCTTTTTTATTAAATAGTAAATCTATTTAATTATCCTTTTGTTATAGGAGGATTAATGAGAAAGATTGATACTTTAAAAAAGAATTATGAATTTAAAAATGTAATAAATAGAGGCAAATTTTATAGAGGCAAATATGTTACAATTTATATTACTAAAAATAAAGAAGAAAAAAATAAAATAGGTATTGCAATAAGTAAAAAATTGGCAAAAGCAAATAAAAGAAATCGTTTAAAAAGGCTTATAAGAGAAAGTTATTATTTAAAAAAAGATGAATTAGAAAAAGGCCATAACATAGTGTTTATTTGGAATAGACAAGCAGATATATTAAATAATAATTTTAAAAATGTAAGTAAAGATATATTAAAACTTTTTGAAAAAGCAGGATTAATATAATGAAAAAAATATTAATTTTTTTTATAAAAATATATAAAAAAACGTTTTCGCCTATTTTAGAGACTTTAGGTATTAGATGTAAATATTATCCAAGTTGCTCAGAATATACAAAACAAGCAATAGAAAAATATGGATGTGTACAAGGATGTTTCTTAGGAATAAAAAGAATTTTAAAGTGTAATCCATTTAGTAAAGGTGGATATGATCCTTTAAAATAATTGAAAGGAATGAAAAAAATGGGATTTATATCTGAATTATTCGGTTATGTGTTAAATGCTTTATATAATTTATTTACTAATTATGGTATAGCAATTATTATATTTTCTGTTTTATTAAGAATTATATTAATACCAATAACAATAAAACAACAAAAAACAATGAAAAAATCTAATAAAATGCAAGAAGAAATGAAGCAAATACAATTTAAATATAAAAACAATCCAGAAAAATTGAATCAAGAAACAATGGATTTATATAAAAGAGAAAAATTTAATCCGTTTAGTGGATGTTTAAGTGCTATTCTACAATTAGTAATAATATTAGCTGTATTTTGGCTTGTAAGTCAACCACTTACATATATGAAAAAAGTACAAAATTCTGAAATTTATAATGAATATAAAACAAAAATAGAAGAAAGCAGTAACACTAAATCTTCTTATAAAGAAATTGCTATAATTAATGCTGTAGAATCTGATTATAAACAAATAGAAGAACAGTTAAAACAAGAAAATATAGAAAATAGAGAAGAATTAGAACATAAAAAAGCTAAGTTAGAAGAATTAAGACTTAATATGGAATTTTTAGGTATAGATTTAAGTAAAGTTCCAACACAAAGCCTGCAAGACTTCAGAGTATATATAATTCCTGTATTATATGTTATAACATCATTTATATCAATAAGAATGACGACAAAAATACAAACTTCAAAGAAAGAAAATGAAGAAAAATCAGAAGAAATGCAAAGTATGGAACAAATGAATAAGTCAATGTCATATATGATGCCTATAATGTCTATATCTATAGCTGTTATTGCACCATTAGGACTTGCTTTATATTGGCTTGTAAGTAATATATTAATGATATTAGAAAGAATTATAATAAACAAAATAATGAGTTCTAAGGAGGAAAAAGAAAATGTCTAATAGTATAATTGCAGAAGGAAAAACAACTAATGAAGCAATAGAAAATGGATTAAAAATATTAAAAGTTTCTAAAAATCAAGTAGATATAAAAGTATTAGAAAATGAAAATAAAAAAAGCTTTTTTAGTATATTAACACCTAGAATTGTAAAAGTAGAATTAACAATAAAAGAAAATACTAAAAAACAAGAGAAAGTAAATAAAGAAGAAAATACTACTCGATTAGTAAAAGAATATAATTCTAATAAAGAAGAATTAGAAGAAGCTAGAAAAGATGTAGAAGAATTTTTAAAATTATTTATAAATAAATTAGGAAGCAAATTAGAATATACTGTTAAATTAGAAGAAAATGAAATATTAGTAAATATTAATGGAGAAGATTGTGGAAGTTTAATAGGATATAGGGGAGAAACACTAAATGCTATGCAAACAATAATATCTTCTATTGCAAATAAAAAAGTAAGAGAAAGAATAAAAGTTATATTAGATATTCAAAATTATAGAGAAAAAAGAGAAAAGAACTTAATAGAACTTGCAGAAAAAGTATCAAAAACAGTATTAAGAAATGGAAAAAATATTACATTAGAGCCAATGAGCCCATATGAAAGAAAAATAATACATAGTGCATTACAAGATAACATGAGAATAGAAACATACAGCATAGGAGAAGGCGATAATAGAAGAATTGTAATATCAAAAAAATAATTAAATAAGAAAATCGGAAGTCAAAGTGAAGATTTTAGTAAAAAAGGGCATTAAAAAATGCCTTAATACTAATTTTTGCTTTGACTTTTTATTTTAGAAAAATGATATTTTATGTAGGGGTCACAGCATTAGGTGAACAGCTCTTCGAAGAAATTATTTAAGAATTTAAATATTAAATATAAAAAATATAATAAGTTTAAAAAAATACAATAAAATGTGAAATGATGCCACTGGGTCGCCGAAGGTTGCGACCCCTACAATATAAAAAGAATAGAATAAACTTTAATAAAGGTAAACATAAATATTGAAAAATAATAATAAATATATTATAATAGAAAAGAAAAAATAAATAAAAAAATAGGAGAAAAAAATGGAAACAATAGCAGCAATATCTACTGCAACAGGAAATGGCGGAATTGGAATAATTAGAATGAGTGGTAAAAATTGTTTTGAAATATTAGAAAATATATTTAGAACAAGTAAAAATAATAAATTAAATATAGAAAAAATAAAAGGTTATACCATTCAATATGGATATATTATAAATAATGAAACAAATGAAATAATAGATGAAGTATTAGTATCATTTTTTAAAAATCCAAAAAGTTATACTAGAGAAAATATGTGTGAAATAAATTCACATGGTGGAATGGTAGTAGAAAAAAGAATATTAGAACAATGTTTAAAAAATGGGGCAATTCTTGCAGAGCCTGGAGAATTTACAAAAAGAGCATTTTTAAATGGAAGGATAGACTTATCACAAGCAGAATCTATAATAGATATTATAAATAGTAAAACAGAAAAAGAAGCAAAAGCATCAATAAATCAATTGCAAGGTTACTTATCAGAAAATATAAGTTCTATAAGGCATGAATTATTAGATATTATGGCAGATATAGAAGCTTCAATAGATTACCCAGAATATGATATTGAAGAAGTAACAAATAAAAAAGCAATGACATTATTAGAAAATGTAAAAAATGAATTAGAACAATTAAGAGAAAGTTTTAATACTGGAAAAATATTAAAAGATGGAATAAAAACAGCAATTATAGGAAGGCCAAATGCAGGAAAATCATCTTTATTAAATACAATACTAAAAGAGGAAAGAGCAATAGTAAGTGATATTGAAGGTACAACAAGAGATACAATAGAAGAATTTGTTACAATAAAAGGAATTCCTTTAAAGTTAGTAGATACAGCAGGAATAAGAAATACACAGGATAAAATAGAAGGAATAGGGGTAGAAAAAGCATTAAAAGTAGCAGATGATGCTGATTTAATATTAGCAATTTTTGATAATACAAAAGAATTAAATGAGGAAGATATTAAAATATTAGATTTAATAAAAAATAAGAATTCAAT
>CATLFA010000046.1 GCA_949927585.1 uncultured Clostridiaceae bacterium | reverse complement strand
TAAAAATAATTCAAAAAAATAATGGATTTTGTTTTGGAATTGATAGTGTGTTACTTTCAGATTTTGCAAAAGAAATAAAAAATAATAGTAATGTTATTGATTTAGGAACAGGAACAGGAATATTAAGTATTTTATTATCAGGAAAAACAAATTTAAAAAAGATATATGGAATAGAAATTCAAAAAGATATTGCAAATATGGCTCAGAGAAGTGTTAAACTAAATAAATTAGAAGATAAAATTGAAATAATTAATACTGATATAAAAAAATTAAGGGATATATTTGAAATAAACACTTTTGATAGTATTGTTACCAATCCACCTTATAAAAATCAAGATACAGGTAAAGTAAATGAAAATGAATATAAATATATATCAAAACATGAGACTACAGCAAATTTATCTGATTTTATAAAAATAAGTGTACAATTATTAAAAGATAAAGGGTCATTTTATATGGTACATAGACCTGAGAGGTTGATTGACATTATATATGAATTAAGAAGTCATAAATTAGAGCCAAAAAATATAAAATTCGTTTATTCAAATAAAGAAAAAGAGCCGAAACTTGTTTTAATAAAAGCAGTTAAAAATGCAAATACATTTTTAAAAGTAGAAAAACCATTATTTGTATATAATCAAGACGGTAGTTATACAGATGAAATATTAAGAATTTATAACAAGATTTAGAGAAAATTGTATAAGTGTTTAATTGATTGATAAGTATTAATTAATACTAAACGAAATGAAAAGTTAAAGGAGTAATAAAATGAGTGGAAAATTATATCTAGTAGCAACACCAATAGGAAATTTAGAAGATATTACATTAAGAGCTATAAGAATATTAAAAGAAGTAGATATTATACTTGCAGAAGATACAAGACAAACCTTAAAATTATTAAATCATTTAGAAATATCAAAAACATTAATCAGCTATCATAGGCACAATGAAGAAATAAAAGTAGATAATATAATACAAAAGCTAGAGGAAGGAGCAAATATTGCATTAGTTTCTGATGCAGGCACTCCTGTAATTTCAGATCCAGGAGAAGTGGTAGTAAAAGAAGCTTTGAAAAATAATATTGAAGTTATACCAATACCAGGTGCATGTGCACTAATTAATGGGTTAATAGTTTCAGGACTTGATGCAAAAGAATTTAGTTTTTATGGATTTTTACCATTAAATAAGAAGTTAAGAAAAGAAAAATTAGAAGAAATAAGAAACGAAAATAAAACTATAATATTATATGAAGCACCTCACAAAATATTGAATACATTAAATGATTTAAGAGATATATTAGGTAATAGAAAACTAGTTATAGCAAGAGAATTAACAAAAATACATGAAGAATATATAAGAGGTAATATTGTAGAAATATTAGAAAAATATAAAGAACCTAGAGGAGAACATATAATAATTATAGAGAAAAATAATATTAAAAAAGAACAATTGCAAAATGAGCTAATTAATTCAATGACGATACAGCAACATTATAGTTATTATGAAAAACAGGGATTTTCAAAAAATGAAATAATAAAGAAAATAGCAAAAGATAGAAATGTAGCTAAAAATGAAATTTATAAGTTATTTATATAAAGTAAAAGAGATTGATTTATTTCAATCTCTTTTATTCATTATTTAAGGTTTTTATTTGTTTTAAACATTTATTACAAATAAGTTTTCCTTTATATTCAGATAGTTTTTTAGTGTTTCCACAAAAAAGACAAGACTTTTCATATTTTTTTAATACAATAGAAGAACCATCCACAAATATTTCAATAGGGTCTTTTTCTGATATATGAAATTGGTTTCTTAATTCTATTGGTATTACAACTCTTCCTAATTCATCTACTTTTCTAATAATTCCAGTTGATTTCATATTAGCTCCTCCTTGATTCGTCATTTTTCGACAAATTGTCTATAAATATAATATCATAATTTGTCTAAAAATACAATAAAAAAGCGAAAAAAAATCAAAAAAATATTCCAGAAATTGTAAATTAATGTATTAAAAGTAATGAGTAATAAATATATTTTTATAAGAATAATATTAAAAAGACATTAAGGGGGTAAAAATGTTAAATATTATATGGCCAATTTTTATTATTGCTTCTTTTGTATATGCAATATTCACAGGCAATGTGCAAAGTGTGAATAATTCTATATTCGAATCAGCAGCCAGTAGTGTTAGTTTATCTATCACATTTTTAGGTACTATATGTTTATGGACAGGGATAATGAAAATAGCTCAAAAAACTACTTTTGTTACAAAACTTACTATATTTTTAAAACCATTAATAAATTTTTTATTTCCTGAAATGAAAAACAATGAAAAAGCAAAAGAAGAAATTTCAATGAATATGATTGCTAATATTTTAGGACTGGGAAATGCTGCTACACCTTTAGGACTTAAGGCAATGAAAACAATGCAAAAAGAAAATAATAGAAAAGATGTAATTTCAAATTCAATGGCAATGTTTATTGTTATAAATACAGCATCACTTCAATTAATACCTACAACAGTAATAGCAATAAGATCTTCTTTAGGTTCAGTAGACCCTACTAAAATAATATTCCCAGTATGGGGGGCCACAATAGCAGCTGCAGTAGCAGGAGTAATGGCAACAAAATTATTTATTAAATTAAAAAAATAAAAAAGAATTTAAAAAATTAATATTAAAAGATTAAAATTTAACATATGGTATTAATAAAAATAACATAAAAGGAGAAAAAATATGAGTTTTATTAGTTACATATCATCTGCAGCAATACCAATTATAATGCTTATAATAATTATATATGGATTATTAGAAAAAAATAAAGTATATGATACTTTTGTTGAAGGAGCAAAAGAAGGAATAGAAATAGTATTTAATATTTTTCCTACATTAATTGGTATATTTGTAGCAGTAGGAGCACTTAGAAGTTCAGGAATTTTAGATTTAATTATTAACTTTATTTCTCCACTTACAAATATATTAAAAATACCAAGTGAAATAATGCCTCTTGCACTTATAAGACCAATATCTGGTAGTGCGTCAACTGCTGTTGCAACAGATATTATGACTAATTTTGGAGTAGATAGTAAAATAGGTTTAATAGCAGCTACAATTATGGGTTCTACAGAAACTACATTATATACAATAGCAATTTATACAAGCTGTGTAGGAATAAAGAAAATAAGATTTGTACTAGCTGCAGCATTAATAGCAGACTTTGTCGGAATGGTGTTTTCTGTAGTATTATGGGGATTAATGTCGTAAAGTTTTTCTTGACATAATAGAAAACTCATGCTATCATATTTAACATAAGATACAAAAACAAATTATTTCATTTATGTTTTTTCATATTCTAAAGAAAGTAATAAAAAGTATAAGTCAATTTCCTTAGAATATGTTTATGGAAGAATTAAATTTTCTTATATAACTTTGCTAATTAGAAAATTTTATTCTTGCTTTCATAGTATTTTAATCAAAAAATTAACAAACAAAATTAATTTACAAATTAATAAGAATTCAAATCACAGCCTTAAATAATTTTAAAATATTGTAAGGGATTATATCTAAAAGAAATTCAATATAAGAATATTATAAATTACTATTACACAAATTAAATATTTATATAATTTTTTTATATGTAATTATTGTTTAATTTAGGTAAATTCTAATAGCTATTAATAACAGATTAAGCCCTTAAAGTATAAAAAAGTTAGGCTGTAAATTATAACAATTAAAAAATAAATTGAATATTAATAAAAAAGTTAGAGTTTGAATAAAAATAAGCTGGAATTTTAAATAATAAAAATCCAACTTCTAACTTCCAAACTCCAACTTGTAATAATGTTATTATTTTTGTAGGGAGAGATAAAAAAGTTTAATCCTTAACGGATACCCCATAAATTCCTTTTAATAAAATATTTGTAAGATAAGCCCCTATCTAAAAAAATATATTACTCTTCCTACAATTTATATATAAATTACCTATGATAAGTTTCATTATTAGATATTTTAAAAGCTCTAAATAATTGTTCTAATAAAAATACCCTAATTAATTGATGTGGAAATGTCATTTTTGAAAAACATATTTTTTCATGGACTGTATTTAAAAATTCATTTGTCATACCAAGACTTCCACCAATTATAATTGTTATATTACTATTAATTAAAGAAATATTATCAATTTTTTTAGAAAATTCTTCAGAGCTAAGTTGTTTGCCAGTTAAATCCAAAGCGATAATATAGCTATCTTTTTTAATATGTGAAGAAATACGTTCACACTCTTTACATTTAACTTCATAAAGTAGTTTTTCACTGTTATTTGAAGGCAATTTCTCATCTAATAATTCAATAATATTTAAAAAGCAATATTTAGAAAGTCTTTTAGAATATTCATCTATGGCATCTTTTAAATATTTTTCTTTTAATTTACCTACACAAATTATATCTATATGTAACATAAAAGCACCTTTCTATCCAATATCTATTATTGGACTTACATTATATCTATCTGCAACACTTAATTTAAAATTATCATTGTTAATATTATTTTTAATTAAATGTTCTACAACAGTTTTATATGCAAGTTCAGGAAAGTTATTTTCTTTACTTAAATGCCCTAACATTACTGTGTTTAAACCATTTTTAGCAAGGTAAGAAATAGTTTTACCTGCAACATCATTAGATAAATGACCATTTGGACCAGAAATCCTTTGTTTTAAAGGATATGGATATCTAGAACATTTAAGAACATTTAAATCATAATTAGATTCAAGTAAAACAAAACTACTATTAGTCAAATTTTCTACAATTTCACTAGTCATATGTCCTATATCTGTTGCTATACTTATTTTTTTATCTTTATGATAAACATTAAAACCACAAGGGTTTGAAGCATCATGAGGAATACTAAAAGGAACAATTGACAAATCACCAATATTAAATTTATTAAAAGTAAAATATTTAATATTTTCTTCAGTTAATTTTTCTTTATGTTGTTTTAGTGAGTTCCAAGTTTCCTTATTTGCATATACTGGAATATTATATTTTTTTGAAAATGTACTAATTCCTTTTGTATGGTCTGAATGTTCATGTGTTATTAATATGGCATCAATTTGAGTAGGTTCAATATTTATACTATTTAAAGCATCTGCTATTTTTTTAGCACTTTCGCCTACGTCAACTAATATTTTAGTATTTTCTGTTTGAATAAGTGATGAATTTCCGCTACTACCACTATATAAACTGCAAAATTTAAACATCTTTTATTTCATCCTTTGCTCTATTTAAAATATATCTTCTTCTATAACTCTTTGAATATTTGCACCTAATTTTCTAAATTTGTCCTCTATATTTTCATATCCTCTATCTATATGATAAATATTTGTTATAGAAGTTTCTCCATTAGCTACAATACCAGCAATAATAAGTGCTGCACCAGCACGAAGGTCAGTTGCTTCAACTGGAGCACCATAAAGTTTATCAACACCAGTAAATACAGCAGATTTACCTTGATTTATAATATTAGCACCCATTTTATTTAATTCATTTGTATATTGAAATCTAGATTCCCAAATACCTTCATTAATTATGCTTGTACCATTTGATAAACTTAAAGCTACACCTATTTGAGGTTGCAAATCAGTAGGAAATCCAGGATATGGCATAGTTGTTATATTAGCACTATTTGGAGTAGTATCGGTCCATACTCTAATAGAATCATCATGTATTTCAACATTAGCGCCCATTTCAATAATTTTAGCTGTTAGACAATCTAAATGCTCAGGAATGCAATTTTTTATTAAAATATCTCCTTTTGTTGCAACCGCAGCGAGCATAAAAGTACCTGCTTCAATTTGATCTGGAACAACAGAATATGCAGTATTACCAGATAGTTTTTCTACACCATTAATTTTTATTGTATCTGTACCAGCACCACGTATGTCAGCTCCCATTGTGTTTAAAAAGTTGGCAAGATCGACAACATGAGGCTCTTTTGCAACATTTTCAATTATTGTAGTACCTTCAGCTAATACACTAGCAAGCATAACATTAATTGTTGCACCTACAGAAACTTTATCTAAATATATATGTGTACCTACTAATTTTTTTGCAGAAGCATTAATTTTACCTTCTAAAATATCTACATTCGCTCCAAGAGCTTCAAAACCTTTTATATGTTGATCTACAGGTCTTGCACCTAAGTTACATCCTCCAGGAAGCCCTACTACAGCAGCTCTGCATCTACCTAAAAGAGCTCCAATTAAGTAATATGATGCTCTAAATTTGCTAGTTAAATCAATAGGTGTTTTAAAGCTTGAAATATTTCTAGAGTCAATAACAACTTCATTATTACTATTCCAAGTAACTTTTGCACCTAATTCTTCTAATATCTTACAAGAAATTTTTACATCACTAATATATGGTAAGTTACTTATTGTACAAATACCATCTACTAATAATGTTGCTGGAAGTATTGCAACAGCTGCATTTTTTGCTCCACCAATTACTACTTCACCAGAAAGTCTTGTACCACCTTTTATTACTAATTTTTCCAAATATATTACCCCCAAAAATTTTATTTAAAAGAAAATTTTATTTTATATTGTAGGGATTTAATCGGTAAAGAATTTCCAAAAGGAATACCGAATTACGCCCTTTAAAAAAGTATAATCGTTTAAAAAAATAGAATATTTAAAAATATTCTATTTTCTTACATAATATATCATAGATTGTACATTTTTACAACTATTTTTTTGCAGTTAATATATTTGTATTTTGTAGTAATTCAATTAATTTAAATTTAAACTTAATTTCAGAAGAATCTTTATTAGAAATTATATTATATTCCTCTTCATTCAATTGACTTTCCAAAAGTTCTTTAGATTCATCAGGTACAATACCAGAAGTTACATTTACAAAGCATAGAGGAGGAAACATTACGCACCACCAGTTTTGACCTTGTGCACTACCTATTTTTACTCTTAAAGCATCATAATATCCTGCAGGAATAGAAATATCTCCATAGTGTTTTGTAGGAAAATCGAAATTTCCTATTTCAACAGTAACATCATAATTATAACCATTATCTATAATAGTTTTTTTAGCTATATTATAGAATTCATCAGTATGCTCTTTAGCAATTTCAATTGCTTCTTCTTTAGTTTTAGCATTAGCAGATAGTTCATTCATATAAGAAATTAAATTATCTCTAACAATATATTTTAAATTCTGATCTTCTACACTATCACTGTTTGCTATTACATGTAATCTGAATATACTATTTTCTAAATCGTTTGAAATAGCTGTTACATAGAAAAACGCAGATATAAATATATAAATAATTAATAAAATTATCAAAATTAAGGAATATTTTACTTTTTTGGAACATATAATATTTAATAAAGTTTTCATACAAACCTCCAAATTTTTTATATTTATTAAAAGTATTTACAATAAAAAAATAAATATACATATTTGGAAAAGATTTATAAAAACTTTTAGTATAAAATTATAAATGTGTCGAAATATAGCGAAAACTTTATTTGTAATATTCTTGACATGTTTGTAATAAAATGGTAAAATTTACCAGTAAGCAAAAACGCAAAAGGATATATCCGTAAGGTTTTTGTCGAAAAACAAAAGAGGAGGCTATGCCAAATGAGTATTCAAAAAAATAATATTACAAAACTATGTAGTTTTTATGTAAGTGATTGGCATTTAGTTACAATGTTACTACCTTACATAAACAAAAAAATTAATGAAGAAGTAGAAATAGCCACAGTATTAGAAAAAGATATACAAAATAATGTAAAAACATTAGTAGAAAAATTGAATTTAAAAAACGAAAGAAAAATATTAGAAATTAATTGGAAAAACAAAAGTAAAAGTATTGA
>CATLFA010000045.1 GCA_949927585.1 uncultured Clostridiaceae bacterium | reverse complement strand
AAAAATTAGAAAACAATCAAAATATCTTATTCGATTATATAAATGATATTTATTTTGATTTAGAAAGGTTTGAAAATAATGAAGAAGATTAAAGAGGTTTCAAATAAGGATATAGTTAATTCAGTACTTGAAAGTATTTTGTATAACAATGATGCTATTGATTACATTAAAAATCAGATAACTATAAGCGAAAATATTTTAGGTTATAAGCCAGAAGATATTGAAGTGCAACAATCATTAAAAATACAAAAATTTATAAAGTTTCAATTAGAGTTTATTAACAATTGTTATGAAAAAACTTTGAAGAAGTTTGGTGTTAGTATATGATTTCAAAAATTGCATTTGAAGGAAGTAAAAATATAAAGAATATATTTTTACTAAACAAATATAAAAAACAATTTAACGAAAGTCATCCAGATTATTTTGCTCCAGAAGGTTTATTAGTTTTTTGTGGAGCTCAAGGAGAAGGTAAGACGTTATCGGCAGTTCAATATGTTCGTGAACTTTCTTGGGAGTATCCAAAAATGATATTAGTAACTAACGTAAACATTGAAGGACTTTGTCCTTCTGTAAAAGTATATGAATATAACGGAATTGATTGCTTAACAAAATATGAAAATGGTTATTATGGTGTTGTTTATTTAATTGACGAAATACATTTAGAATTTAATTCATTAGAAAGTAAGAATATACCTATTGAAGTAATGATAGAAGTAAGTCAGCAACGTAAACAACGTAAACATATAGTTGGCACTTCGCAAGTTTTTTTACGTATGGCAAAACCGTTAAGGGAGCAAATAAAAAATTTAGTTATATGCAAAAAATTATTTGGTTGTATTCAATATAATAAATTAATTGATGGAGAAACAATTCAAGAAAAAGATGGTAAAACTGTGATGGAAATTCGTAAAAAATCTTGGTGGTTTCATTCACCTGAATTATATAGTAGTTATGATACTTATGCAAAAATGAAAAGGTATCGTAAAGAATGGAAGGGTGTTGATAGAATAGACATATATGAAAATGAAAGGAAGGAATAAAATAATGGATTATTCAAATATTATTAGTTCAGTAGCTCAAATAGTAACTTATGCTTTTCCTATTTCACTAATATTTGGGTTAACTGCTAAATTAGCAAATTTATGTTTTAGTTTTATATTTAATAAAAAAATTGAGTTATAAAGGGGTGTTCAATATGTCAAAAATTTTGATAATAACAAGTGCTATATTTTTTATTGTTTCTATATTAGTTAATATATTTGCTAGTGTTTTAGAAAAAGTAGTAGAAAAAAGAAAATTAAATGCTATTAGAAACAATAAAATTAATGATATAGAAAATGAAAAAAGCGATATAAAATAAATGAAATATTTTGAAATTGTGTCGCCAAAAGGAACTTTGGCGACCAATTTCAATTATTATGGAAGGTAGATAAAATGAAAAAAATAAAATTTGTTTTAATGTTTATTATATTTATAATATTAATTTCATATACTAATTGTTATGCTGTTGATTTTGAATTTAATGATACTACATATAGTATCAATTATGATGTTCCAGCTTTTCCTACATATAATACTATATATGAAACTGAAAATATTGTATACTATTCTACTTATTTGTTATTTTACAATATAGTAGATAATTCTTTAGATTTACTTTGTTTTACTCCTGACAAATATGATTCAAGCGTTGGTATTACTATCTCGATACCTAGTACACGTATAAATATACGTAAAAATGGATATAGTGGTTTTTATGATGCTTATAGTATTGGACGTCTTGAGGGTACTGGTTGGCAATTTGATTCTACAATTGTTGGTAATGTATACAAATATTCTCCTGATAAAAACCAATGTGTTCTTTTATATTATGGTAAAGATATTATTTTTGATGTTTCTTTTTATGATAGATATGGTGATGGAACTTATACATTCGAAGATGTTTATAAAAATGTTGGTATTACTCCAGAAGGTTATACATATGAACCAGTAGAAATTGAAAAAGAAATTACAATAAAAGATATTTATAATAGTTTAAATATTTTAACATTTATTGTCACAATTTTATTAATTTATCTATTTTTAAAAAGTATTTTAAGGATAAGGGGGTAGTTATATGTTACAAAAAATAAAAAAATATAGACTTTTATTATTAATTATTTTTATAATATTATTCTATTTTTTATTAAATAGTAATGTTTATGCAAGTGTTCATACGTCAGCTGGAGAATATCCTGATTTCCCTAGTCCTATAAATTCAGAAAATTATGATATTATTTTAATTAACCATGGTTCTTGGACTTATAATGACCATATGGTTGCAGTTCCAAAAAATTCTGGCTATTTTTATAGAGAAGGTGGAATTGTAACATTTAAGAATACTTCTTCTTCAGCTGTAACTATTTATTATTATGACTTTGACACTAGAAGTGATATACGTTCTTATAAATTATATAGAACATATAATGTTAATCCTAATACAACTCGTAATTGGAGTGAATTAGGTGTTGATACTCCAGAGGAAGGTAATATTAATACTGATAACAAAAGGCACATTATATATACAAATACTATATTGTATTCTGATGTCAATAAAACTTCTATATATTATAATTGTGTCACTTTTCCAAATTGGCATATAGAGTATGACGAAACTAGTTTATCATATTGGATATATTCTGATTGGTACCCAGTTAAAGAGTATTTTAACAAAGGTTATTCTTTTACTCCATTTGCTCATTTTGGTAAAGCTACATTTGAGGATTTTGACAATCTTCAAACTTGGGATAAGTCTTGGGATATTGATGTTCAAAGTTTTTTAAAAAATGGAGAAGATGGAGAAGAGAATAAGTATGAAAGATTTGGCTTTAAAATATCTTCATTTGGTACATATACCATAATTGTTAAAGCAGGACTTAATTTAGATGAGAGACACATATATTATATAGATTTTAATGAAAAAGATTATTCTAATGCAATTCCATTTTATTTAGAGTACAATAATACGACAAATACATATTTTGTCTATTCTAGGTGGTATTCTGCATATGATATGCATAATATTTTTAACTTTTATAAATTTAATCCAGATGTTGAGCAATATAACTTTGATTTTAATTTAAGAGAAAGTCAAGGTTGGTTAAGCATGGAAGGCGAAGAAAACCATAATGGTGGTTGTGAATTACGAAATGAATGGTCTACTAATGTTGAAGATTGGCGAGATACTTATGAAATTATTGATTATGGTACATATTATTTTTGTTCTTATAATAATTTAACATATAGTAACACAATAATGAAATTTGTAATTTCTGAGAATGGAGACAGTTATTTTCAAATATATGATAAAGATGATTTATGGGTTGTAGACAAAAATTATATAAATGACAATGATTATAGTTATATAAATTCTGATGATATATTTAAGATTTATTTAATTGAAGCTCCACAGATACCTACAATCTATACTAATTATTTTAATAAAAATAGTGAATATAATTTTGTTGTAAAATATTCAACTGATAATGTAAATTTTATAGATGATAATTTAATTAAAGAAGAAAATGGCAATCATTATCGTTATTTATTAGATGTTACCTCTAATGGTACATACTATTTTAAATTATATAAATATAAAGATAATGAATTGATTTCAACTACTACTTTAAGCATTGATGTTTTTTGTATTGGTAATTTTTTTGATGATAATAATAGTGTTATAAGTCAAATACAAGCTAATGCATTTTACAAGTTTTTTAAAGTTAATTTAGGTGCTTTATTTTATCCAATAGATTTATTATTTGATTTCCTTAGTAGATTAGATAATATTGATACTGTAGAACCTAATATTACTGTTCCTACTATTCGCGAATATTTTACAGATACTGTTATAATAAATGGTTTTACATTTAATTTAGAAGATATTTTACAAAACGAAACATTTTCATATATTTACACTATTTACTTAAATTTTGTAGACTTTATTTTATTTATTGCTTTAATTAATTATATGTATAAAGTTTGTAAAGATTTTATTAATTTTGGAGGAGGTATTATATAATGTTGTTAAATAATGTTAAAAAAGTTAGTTTTTTTATTTATATTTTTAGTGCCTTCTCGTTGGCTGGAACTTGTGCATTATATAGTTTTTATGGTTTATTAAATTTTGGTGTTATCCCTGATGTTATTATTAATGTAATTAATTGGTGTTTTAATATTATATTTAATAGTTTGGATTTTTTAGGTTTTTTTATTAGACCAAGAACTATAAAGCTTGTTGTACAATTATTCACATTTTATTATTTAATGAAATTTACTTTTAGAGCTACTATTGTAACTATTAAGATTGGAAGATTTTTATTTGATTATGTAGGTACATTAAGAGGTATGCTTGTTCGGTGGTATTATGAAATTATTTGGTATTTAACTTTGACCTGTAATTTATACTATTTACTTAGAATATTAATTAAAATTAACTTAAGCTAATTGAACATTTTTCGTAACGTAGTGAAGAAAAATTTTTAATTAGATTAAGTCTGCTTAGGGGTGTGGGGAAAGCATGTCCCCACAATCAACTAAATATAGTATATTAAATATAATGTGCAAATAAGTTATATCATAATAATAAAAGGGGTTCTAAGGGGAATCTAATTCCCCTTAAATAAATTTATTCTTAGCTACAAATTTTATTATGACCGCCTATCTAACAAGCGGTCTAAGTTGCAGAATTCTGCATATGTTACTTGCCTTCAAAATATGTTTTTCCTTACAGGCTGTAAACTTTAAGGCTAGTTTACATTAAATTATGGAAAAATTGCATTTTATTAATCTAAATGGGGGGTTATAAAATGTATAATATAGATATTTATAATACAAAAATTAACAATAAAAATATGATTTATTCAATAGATAATATTAGATTAAAAACATATATAAGCTATCAAGAATTTAAAAATATTGAAAGTTTTTTTAATATTTATTATTCTAAAAATATAAAAAGGTTTTGGTTAAGCGATAAGAAAAATAGTTTCCATTATAATTATAATATTGAAATTGAAAAAGGGAAGAGTTTTATTTTTCAATTTATGCATAATACAGAAAGTATTAATTACAACAAAATAGAAAAGGAGTATAATTTTACAATTGAATTTAACCCTAATAAACTGAGAAATAATAATTTAGTTTTTTATATATTAAATAGTTTTAGTAGATGGTATTTAAGAAGTTTTGATATTGCTATTGATTTACCTATTAATATTTTAGATATTTTATTTGATAGAAAAACTAAGAAAAGTTATAAAATATTTTCTTCTGGTGGTGATAATTTAACTTACTATATAGGTACAAAAGAAAAAGATGGAAGTATTAAAATATATAATAAGAAAGTCGAAAGTAATCTAAGCATAGTTGGTTATTTAACTAGAATAGAAATTTCTCGTCAATATGATGATTTTGATTTGATACAAATAAAAAATTTTGATTTTGGTAATAAGTTTATTCCAGAATTATATATAAATCAATATGCGTTTAGTTTTAGTGATGTTACTACAAAAGATAAAACCACAATAGCTTTATTATATGCAGTTCAATCAGGTTATCCTTTAAATGAATTATCAAGAGATTTTAGAAAAAAAATAAAAAGTATGTTGGATGGTGGTTATAAGATTGATATTAATAAAGATATAATAAATAAAGTTTTATTAGAATGTATTTATTACTATTTTAATACAAGAGAAAGTAAACAGATATTCCTTTAATAATAAAAATATTTTAATAAATAATAGGGAATCCATTAGGAGACCCTATTATAATTTTACATTATTGTTAAGCATAAACTTTGTCATATATTCAGTTAAAATTGTTTGTTCATTTGCTACATTTTTATTTTCTTTAATTTTATTTCCTTTATACGTTCCATATATACAAATGAAAAATAGTAATAGTAATAATATTATTACTATTTTTAATACACTCTTGTTCATATTTTCTCCTTTTATTAATTTATAAAAAATTCATTGTTATTTTCATTATAATATTTATTAATATTTGTTAGTGGTTTTACATTAATATAGAAATTTATACATATTAATAAACATATAATTACTATTACTATTATTATTATTTTTAAATACTTCATTTTACTATCACCTTTTTATTGTTTTTAAATTTCTTTTTCTCTAAGTTTTATATTTTAGTATATGTAACTTCTTTTATTAAACATTTCTATACCTCCTTTTATATAATATAGCATGGTATCAATAAAAAATTTGTCGAACTTTGTTACTTATTAGTTGATTTTTACAATTACTTGCAATGTTTACATAATTGTGCTATAATACATTTTAGTATGATAGGAAGGGGGAAGAATATGTTTAATACTGATAATATAATACCTAAAGAAATTCAATTGTTAGATGGTCAAATAGATATAATATTACGTGCTTTAGAATTATATGCTTTTAATCTTCATAATACTTGGGGGATAAAAACTGATGACAATTTAAACGAATTAAGAAATGCATTAGTATTTCATACTTATGAAAGTCTATTATCTCAAAAAGGTGGGGAATATAAAATTGCATATGATATAATAGAAGAATATCATATAGAAAAAGAACGTAAAAGAAAAAAATTATATCTTGCTAGAAAAAAAGTTGCATAATTTAAAAAAAAAGTATTGACACGTGTAAATATTTATTATATTATTAGTTTAACAAACGAGATATAACGTATTAAATGAAACTTTAAAGGCAATTAATGTAAGGGAGTATATACAATACTCTATTAAAAATAGAAATATAACATTGCGCAAAATCAAAGAGTTTAGCAAAGTTATGTTACATAACATTGCACAAAATCAATCGAAAATATAAAGTTATATGCAATTATTTATCAGTATCAAACGCCAACGATTAGGTAATCCTAGTCGTTTTTTTTGTACCTAAAAATATTTAAGGGGGTTTTTATATGAGATTTGAACGTGCTGACAATACTGAAGAACAATTTATTTTTATGGGGTTTTCTGTCGAAAAAATAGAAAAGCAAGATTTCATTAAATTAAATGTTTACGTTGATAAATCTAATATTATTATTTCAATATACAAGAAATATACTGACGAACTTTACGACGAAATTGCAAGTTTAGAACAATTTAAAGTTCTTGATAGAAATATATTTGTTATTTTTAAAAATGGTAAATTAAAATTTGATTTTGACCTATCAAGATAGGTTTAAAATAAAAAATTTTTTATAGGGGGTGTTCTTATGGAAGGAAGTGCTGCAACTGGTCTTTCTAGTTTTGTTGGAGAATTAACAACTGGACTTTCTGCAACAAATTTATGGGGTGCAATTGCTCCAATAGCTGGACTAATTATAATAGTAACTTTAGTAGCTATCGGTAGAAGAGTTTTAAATAAAAACTTAAATTCTGCTAAGAGTGGAAAAGCTGGAAAAGCTTAATAAATAGGTTAGGGTTTCTTGCTCTAACCTTTTATATATGGGGGGAAATTATGGAAGATTATATATGGCAAATTGCCACAGTTTTTATAAAGGTTTTAATACCTTTTGTTACAGTAAAATTTGTTTTTAATTATTTAAGGCAATTTTTATTTAATGATTAGGGGGTGTATTATGGAAAATTCAATTTTTAATGTAGATAATACATATTCTATTTTTTTACCAAAAGAATATTTAAATTATAAGTATATGATAAATTGTACAGCTGATTATATTGATTTGATAGATACGCCTTCTATATCTTCTAATTCTAGTTATACATATATTAGAGTTTATACAAATAGAGAAGGTTTTGTTCAAGAAAGAACTGCAAATACTGGTTATTACACTACTACTGGTTATGAGGTCAATGTTAGCAATTCATTTTTTGCAAGACAAGATTCAAGTAATATTTGCATTACTGCTTTTGCTTTTTTATTTGTTATTATTCTTATATTTAATTGTTTAACAGAGTTTATAAGTAGGGGAGGTTTATTCAAATGGACATAATCTATTTAATTTTAACTAATTTAAGAAGATTATTAAAAAATAAAAAACTATTAACTTTAATAATATTATTATTTTTATTATTAAATTTATTTAGT
>CATLFA010000044.1 GCA_949927585.1 uncultured Clostridiaceae bacterium | reverse complement strand
TAAATTTTAAATTTGTAATTTTTACTTTTATCTATCTTAATATTAACATATACTTAATATTTTTACAATATTACTATTTTTTAATTTTATCATTTTACTTATAGACAATTTTTGTTTTTTGCTGTATAATTTTCGTAAATTATGATGAAAGAGGTAAATAAATATGTTAGGTGGTATGATTTCAAAAATACGTACTAATAAACAAATGACAAAGGTTGAACTAGCTAAAAAAACAAAAATAAATATTGGTCATTTGACCCACATAGAAAAAGGTGAAAGAAACCCAAGTCATAAAGCTTTAAAAACTATATGTAAAGCACTTGCCATTCCTTATCAAACAATGATGTATATGTATGATAAAGAAATTACTAAAGAACATGAAAGATACAAAGTTCTTAATCATATCCCTTATAATAAAATAATTGCTGTAAATTCTATAAGTGATTTTATTGAATGTCCCGCAAATATTTCTAATGCTTCTATTGCCTTTAAAATGATTGATGATTCAATGGAGCCAAAACTCCCAAAGGATTCCTATGTTTTTTTAGAGTTAAATACTCCTTTAGATAATAGAAATTTTGGATTATTTATATATAATGGTCAATACCTTGTTAGAAGGTTTATTATTAGGCAAGATAAACTTATTTTAAGAGCCGAAAATAAAGATTATCCAGAAATTGATTTATCTGAAAATGATGATTTTACTATTATTGGTAAGGTTATAACAGATCATGTATAAATATTTGTATACAGAAAATTACATTTTTTTACTTTTTTTAATGAAAAGTACTTGAATATTATATTTTTTAATAATATAATACTTTTGCAAAAGATAAAATTAAGGAGAATTACTAAAAATGGAATTAGTTAAAAATATATTTTTTAATACAGATAAAATTGTTGAAAATTCAAAATTAAAAATTTCTTACGTTGGAGATTTATATCAAAATAACTCTGAACAAGTATTTTTACATTATGGGTTTGGTCTTCAATGGGATGATGTTACAGATGTAAAAATGGAAAAAACAGAACTTGGTTTTCAATCTGAAATAGATATAAAAGAATACGAATCTTTAAACCTTTGCTTTAGAAATTCTAATAATGAATGGGATAATAATAATGGAGAAAATTATATTTTCAATATTGAAAAAATAAGTAAAGAAGATGAAAATCTAGCCTTGATAGTAGCTGAAGATAGTAGAATGCAGATTCACAAAGGTTTAAGAAAATCATATATATGGAGCAAAAAAGTAAAACTTGCAGTATATAAAATAATAAAATTCTTCCCTAAAATAATTTCTGGAAATTATAAGAGAAGAGTTACTGAAGAATAAATGAAGAATTAAAAGGTGCAATATTGCACCTTTTAATTCTTCATTTATTCTTCACTATTTAGATATTCCATCCACCATTTATAGATATTACTTGTCCTGTTGTATATTCATCTTCTATAATCCATTTTACACATCTTGCTATATCTTGTGTTTTTCCTATTTTACAAAGCGGTATTTCTTCTTCTATTTCTTTTATTTCTTTATCACTTAAATGTTTATTCATATCTGTATCTATTATCCCTGGTGCTATACTATTTACTCGTATTCCTGATGGACCTAGTTCTTTTGCTAATGCCTTACTTAAAGCATCTACACCAGCTTTAGCTACACTATAATGTACTTCACAAGAAGCCCCTGTTGTTCCCCATATAGATGAAATATTTATAATACATCCTTTTTTATTATGTATCATATTTGGTACTACTTCTTGACACATATAAAATGCTGAATTTAAATTTGTACTAATCATGTTTTGCCAATCCTCTTCTGTAATATCTGTAAATAACTTTGTTTGAGATATTCCGCTATTGTTTACTAATACATCTATATTTTTAAATTTTTCTATTGTAAATTCTACTAATTTTTTTACTTCTTCTCTTTTTGAAACATCTGCCTTAAAAGTTTCCACATTATACCCTTTACTTGTGAATTCTTCTTTCATCTTTTTAGCCATTTCTTCAGACTTATTGTAATTTATAACTACATTATAACCTTCTTTTACTAATATATCTACAATTGCAGCTCCAATCCCTCTTGAGCCACCTGTTACTATTGCTGTTTTATTCATTTTTATACCACCTCATTTATTATATTTATTTCTACTTTTTGTACCCTTATTTAAATTTGCTCCTTTATATGTACTAGTTAATGAGTGACAATTTGGGCACAATAATATTAAATTTTCTTCATTATTATTTTTATAATTGCCATCAATATGTTCAATTTCTAATGGTATTCTATTTGTATATTTATTAATCTTTCCCCAACCACATCTAGTACATTTATTATTATATTTATTAAACAGATATGTTTTTATATAAGAAGAAATTTGATATTCTCCTCTCATTCCATTAATTTGATTATTTTTCCATTTATCTATATATTTTTTATATTGGTATTCTTTTTGACATTTATTAGAACAATATTTAGAACGTTTATTTATTTCTCTATTGCAATTTATGCAATTCATAATAATTACCTTCTACTCTTATTTATTACTAATATATTTAAGGTATAGTAGTAACATTTCTAATAGGTATCCTCTTAAACAGTGTCCTGTACATATTTTCACAATTTATTTTTAAAAACAAAAAACCAAGCAAGTTTTATAACAAGCCTGGTTTTAAGTATGGAGCCACTTGCCCGAATCGAACGGGCGACCTACTGATTACAAGTCAGTTGCTCTACCATCTGAGCTAAAGTGGCATATAAGGTTTTGGTGACCCCTACGGGAATCGAACCCATGTCTCCGCCGTGAAAGGGCGATGTCTTAACCGCTTGACCAAGGGGCCTTATATGTAGGATTTAGTGCTTATAAACTAAATCCATTGGTGAGCCATCGCGGATTCGAACCGCGGACAACTTGATTAAAAGTCAAGTGCTCTACCACCTGAGCTAATGACCCAAGTAAGTCGCCACTTATGTGCGACTGCCTATATATATTACTATATATTTTTCTATTTGTCAACGTATTTTTTAAAATTTGTCAAATTTTCTTCTATTTTTTTATATTTTTATCTTTTGTTTAACAATTTATTCATTTTTTATTTATTAATATTTTTTATATTTCCTTTATTTTTAGCCTTTTATTCTTTAACTGGAATGAAATTTTTAGCAAATTTATATTTTCCTCTAGTTTTAATATATATGTATCCTATAAAACTATACACAATTGCACCAATAAAATTTACAAATAAATCTTTCATTGTATCTATAATACCAATATCTAAATATCCATTTTCTATTGTTGTAATAGTCCCATCTTTTGAATAAATTTCAGTTTTCTCTATATCATTTATTTTTATAGGAATATTTTCTCCACTTGTATTTAATTCTACTGAGGAAATTCTTTGTACTATTCTATCTTTTTGCATATCTAATTTTAATACATTATCTGCTGTAAATTCGTAAAACTCCCATAATACACCTATTGTCATTGAGAAGCAAAATGCTATTATTGCAACATATAATGGTGATAAATTTATTTTTTGGCCACTTTCATTTAGTATATCAACTAAAGAAAATCCTATTCCTGCACATATAAATCCATTTAATGTATGTAACATTGTATCCCAAAAAGGAATAATTCCATAAAAATTATTTATTTCCCCTAATATAGCACTTGAAAAAATAAACAAATATATTATTGTTTCTAATAAACTTGGTATTCCTATTTTAAACTTTTCTGATATTATCGTTGGCAATGTAAAAAGTATTAATGCTAATACACACATTAAAGCATTACTTATATTTCCTAGTACTATTTGAAATACCATACTAATTATAACTAATAATCTTAATATTAAATAAACTATTATTGATTTTTTATTTGTTTCATCATTTTTTTCGAAAATTTCCCCATATTTTTCCCCTTATTACTATATTTTTTATAATATTATCATAAAAAGCAAGTAATTATCAGTTAATTCTTGCCTTTATTTCTTATTTATTTAATTTTTGTAATAGTTCTTCTACATCTATTCCATGTACATCACATGCTTCTTCTATTGTTTCTGCTTGTGAAGCTGGGCATCCTAAACAATGCATTCCTATTTCTAATAATATGTCTGCCTTTTCAGGTGCTACTTCTAATATTTCACCTATTGTTGTTGTTCTTTCAAACTTCATTTTTATTTTCCTCCTTTTTCATACATATCACATTTTGTCGTATTTTTATAACCTTTGTCATTTTAACATAAATTTCAAAAAAAGTATAGACATTTTAAAAAATATATTGTATTATGTTTCCTATAAAGTTGCAATTTATAAATTTTATCTCTACACTAGCACAAAGTAAGTAATATGTTTTATTTTTGTAATGTAGTCCCAACAGCCTTTGAAGAGGGGGAATACCCGTGAGCTCGAAGGGCAAAATGGGAAAAATAAAATATATTAATTGCTTAGGATTGGATTTTAAATTGTAAACATACAAAGGAGAGTGATACTTATAAATGTGCTATTAAATACTTTTTTAATTATCTTTATTATTAATTTTTTTATTACTTTTTATTCAATATATACTTTTTTTGAAATTTATATTTTCCACAACTTACAAGGTTCCAAATTAAATATTAAAAAAAATAATATTTCCAATTAAAAAGGATTATAAACTGTGCAAAAAATAAAACTTTTTATAGTTTCTTCTACATTTACAATTGTATCATTTTTAATAGCATTGACAATTTTTAAACCAATTTTTTATTCTGATACAATAATATTTACATTTGCAATACACCCTTTTAATATTTGTGAGGAACAACCTTTTATTTGGAATATAATAAAATTTCTATTTGTTTTTGATTATTTATTTTCTAACTTTTCTATTTTTAGCTCTATTTTTTCAAAAATATTTTCTAAAAAAATAAAACATAAAATAAATGTACAAAAAAGTAATAATTATGAATTAACTCTTGATATTGGTTTTAATTCTTCAAACAATCTTATAAAAATACCCGAAAAAAGTTTATACCAAAACATTTTAGTAACTGGAACTATTGGCACAGGCAAAACCTCCTCTGCTATGTACCCTTTTACTGAACAATTAATTGAATATAAAAGTAATACACAAGATGAAAAATTAGGAATGCTTATTTTAGATGTAAAAGGAAACTATTATTCTAAAGTAAATGAGCTATGTTTAAAGTACAAAAGAGAAGATGATTTAATTATCATAGATTTAAGTGGTAATATAAAATATAATCCATTAGATAAACCACATTTAAATGCATCTGTTTTAGCAGATAGGTTAAAAACTATTTTATTATTATTTTCACCTAATAATAGTGAGGATTTTTGGTTAGATAAAGTATCTCAAATTTTAACTGAAAGTATAAAGCTATGTAGACTTTACAACAATGGATATGTTACTTTTGAAGAATTACATAATTTAATATTTTTCAAAGATTATTATTTAGAAAAAGTACAATTATTAAAAGATTTATTTATAAAAAATACATTTTCTAATGAGCAAATATATAATTTACTTTCTAGTTTGAATTTCTTTGAAAAAGAATATTATTCCTTAGATGATAGAACTATATCTATTTTAAAATCTGAAGTAAGTAGAATTACAAATTTATTTATTTCTGACTATAAAGTAAAAAACACTTTTTGCCCTAGAAAAGAAGATATTAATTTTTTTGGATTTTCAGAAGTTATAGATAAAGGTAAAATAGTAGTTTTAAATATGAATATTGCAAATTATAAAAATTTATCTAAATTAATAGCAACATATTTAAAATTAGATTTTCAAACTGATGTAATCTCTAGGTTAAATAATCCTAATTTCAATAAAAAAAGTAATTTTATAGATATATTTAATTCTACTTCAAATAGGCCAGTTTGCTTTATTAGTGATGAATACCAAGAATATGTAACTTTATCGGACAGTGCATTTTTTGCACAAAGTAGAGAAGCTAAATGTATTAATATTGTATCTACTCAGAGCTATACTTCATTATTAAATACATTAAATAATGAAGCCTCTGTAAAAGTTATTATTCAAAATTTAGTTAATAAATTATGGTTTAGAAATGATGATATTTTTACAATAGAAGAAGCTCAAAAGCAAATTGGTAAAGAAGAAAAAAAGAAAATATCTAAAACAATTTCTGAAAATGCCAAAGAAACAAATTATAATTATTTTTTTAATAATTTTTTATCTAGAAATTCTAATATATCAGAATCAATTAATTCATACTTTCAAACAGATTATATTTATGATATTAATTTTTTTACAAGAAATTTAGAAACCTTTTCGTGCCTAGCTTTTTTATCTGATGGCACAAATATATTAACGCCACAAAAATTAAAATTAATTCCATATTTTAAAGGAGGAAAAACATGAAAAAATCAATTTATTTAATATTATTTTATACTTTAATTTTTATATTTTTTAGTTACAGTATTTCATACTGTTTTGGAGAGCCAAAATTAGTTTCAACTTTAAATAACGCTTTCGAAAAAATAGAAGATTGGCTACTAAAATTAGCAACACCCGTTGCCGCAGTTGCAGTAATTACAGGAGCTTTTATGAAAAAATTTAGCTTTGGAGATGAAGAAAGAATTCGTGTAGGAAAGAAATTAATTAAAGGGAGTTTATTTTCTTATGCTTTCGTTTTAGTAATTAATTTAGTATTATCAGCAATTCAGTCCTTATTAACCTAGTTAAATTTATAAACAATAATTCTACATTCTAATAAAACACTATGATACAAAAGGAGGTAATTATTATTAATACTCAATCAAATATTACTGAAACTATTATAAATACCATTAACACAATATTTAGCACATTATTTTCTTCAATTGATAATAATATATATTCAATTTTAGATAAACTAACATTTATAGACATAGATATAATAAATAACTCAATTATGGATAAATTACTAGGTTCTAATTTATCTAATAGTCTACTTGCAATTACAAATGCCTTATTATTTGGTTTTAGTATTTATTACTGTATAAAATTATTATACTCACATTTTACATATACCCAAATAGAAAAGCCATATCAATTTGTTTTTAAACTTTTAATATTTGCAATATGTATAAATTCTTCATATTTTATTTGTGAACAAATTATAAATATTAATTATTTAATATCTGGTTCAATAAAAGAAATTGGAAAAAATATTTTTCATACAGATATTTGTTTTAATAATTTAATTTTAAACTTAAATTCAATTATTAGTATAGAAGCAGATTCATTTAATATTTTTAGTGTTGATGGAATATTAAAAGGTTTTATTTCCTTTGGACTATTTAATTTAGTATTTTCTTATGCTTTAAGGTATGTTATGATTAAAGTTTTCATATTAATTTCTCCTTTTGCATTTTTAACCCTAACCAACTATTCTACTTCTTGGTTTTTCAAAAGTTGGATTAGAAACTTTATAGGTCTACTATTATTACAATCTTTAATTGCGTTTATTTTATTAATAGTTTTTTCAATAGATTATAATTCTACAGATTTATTTTCAAAATTCTTATACATAGGTGGAATATATGCTTTAAGTAGAGCTAATACATACATTAGAGAATTAATAGGAGGAATTTCTACCGATATTTCAAATGCATTTGGTAGTATAAAAGGCTTACTAAAATAGGTTGTTATAAATTTATTTTTAAGAAAGGATACTTTATATGAAATTTATTTTTCCACAAAATTATAATTTTAAAATAAAACTATTAGGTTTTATAGATTACCCCGTTGCTATTTTTAATATTGTTCTATGGCTCATTATTTATTTTTTTATTAATTTAATTTTCAAAGATTTATATCTAAAAATAATTATATTCATTTCAATTGCATTCCCTGTTCTTTTAATAAGCATTATTGGTTTCAACCATGAAAATATTATTTATGTTTTTTATTATATTTTTAAGTTTATGAAAAATAGGCGTGTTTATTTATATATAAAAAAATAAATTTAAAATTTGAAAGGAGTATTTATATGAAAAATAATTTTATAGATAAAACAGAGAAAGATTTTGAAAGTATTAAACACACTGATGAAAATGGTGTTGAGTTTTGGTATGCAAGAGAGTTAATGACAACATTAGAATATAGCAAATGGGAAAATTTTATTAAGGTGATTAATAAAGCTAATCAATCTTGTAAAAACAGCAATATAAGCGTGTTTGAACATTTTCCTGACATCAGGAAAACGTTACAAATGCC
>CATLFA010000043.1 GCA_949927585.1 uncultured Clostridiaceae bacterium | reverse complement strand
AGATTATCAGACCATTATAGAGATAAATGCGACGGAAGATATTCTCAAATATTAGACAGCTATATTACAAAAGAATTATATGGTGAGCATATCCTGCCACTTCCAGAAAGGATAGAGCATTACTATACAGCTGAAGAAGCAGGTAAAATATTAGGAATATCTGCAAATAAAGTAGGGGAGCTTGCGACGGCACTTTTTCCCTAGCGAGTAGCGTGGGAAATAGAAAAAGTGGCTGGAACGGTTAGCTAACTTAAATCGTTTAAAAAATGATAAGTATGGTAAATATTTTATGGATAAAGCCAAACATACTAACAAAGAAATAGAAGCAGTTAGGTATAATCAGGCAGGGATAGATGTTATTAATAAGTTACTGTAATTATTTTACTGTATAAACTCATCTTATATGATGAGTTTATTATATTGTCATTTATTATGTCTGTTAACTATATAATATATTATACAATATATTATTAAAAGAAATATTGTGTTAATATTCGTACTAATTTTGATTCATCATATGATAATATTTTTTCAGTATTTAGCATATTTATAATACAAGAAGATATTTTCTTTTTGACTAATTTATTTTTTGATATATATTTATTTTTTAATATATTATATACATTATCATTATAATGTTTTTTTATAGTTCTATATATTTTTTTATTTTCCTTAAAATTTACTGAACCTTTTATTTTCTGTAATATATTAGTTAATTGTAAATAGTAATATGAATCTGCTTCTTCTTTTAAGTCTGGATATGTTTCATATATGAATTTTCTTATTTCATCTGAATAATATATCATATCTAAATGTCTTTTATCAAATTTAGTATTTGTAAAGCTATTTTCCCTAATAATATAATGGTATCCTGAATATTTTATATGTACAGTTTTATTAGTTTTATATAATAATTTATATAATGTAGCTAAATCCTCATATTTTCTGTGTATTGGATATTTTATTGTTTCAAATAACTTCTTGTCAAATAATTTATCACAACAACTTCCATCTATATCATCTATTAAAAGTAGTTTTTGTAACGCTCCCTTGTTATTTACACAAAAGTTATTATTACAGTTTACAATTCTGCTTCTTCCATTTTTCTCTATACTTTTTCCACAACAAGAAATTTGTGCATTATTTTCTTTGCAAGCTAAGTATAATTTTTCAATCATATCTGGCTCTATATAATCATCTGCATCAATAAAAGTTATATAATTACCTTTAGCTTTATCAATTCCTATGTTTCGTGAAACACTAACACCTTGATTTTTATTATGAATAACAACTACATTATCATAATTTTCTTTATAGTTATCACATATTTTCCCACTATTATCTGTAGAACCATCATTAATTAATATAATTTCTATATTTTTGTATGTTTGATTTATGATTGAGTCTAAACATTTTTTTAAATATTTTTCAACATTATATATTGGTACAACTATACTTATTAAAGTTTTATTCATATTATTTTCTCCATTAAATTTATTCAATACTTACTTTATTTTTTATAATTTTTGTTTCTATTATATGTTTCATCAAAAATAGTAACGGAATGAAATACAGTAAACCTATTTCTACATATATTACTCCATACCAGCATATTCTAAATATTGCTACAATTATAAAACAATATACATAAAATCTGTAACTACTTTTCATATTTAATATTAAATTAATTATGAAAAATTCTAACAATGAAAATATTATTACTCCTATTATTCCAAAATTTACTAGTGGCTCACTTAATAAATAACTTCCGCCTGGTGTATTATATTGTTTTTCTAAAAACCTTTCTATTCTTTGTTGTGATGGGATTAATGGAATTGCTTCTACAACATATGCTAAATATGTTTTTCCTTTTAGTAATTTTTCATTTTTTGCATATTCTACTGATACATTATATATATATCCCAAATCAGAAGCGGTATTTTGTATTAATATTTTTCGTATAAAATTAATATTAGATTTGTTATTTACTCTTGCCTCTCCAATAAATACTAATACTAATAATACCGTTATTAATATTAACCCATATTTCATAATTTGCTTTATACTTATTTTGTTCTTTATGTTACATATTGAAAGTATTACAATTAATATAATAATTCCTATAATGTCAACTCTTTCATAATGTGCTAAAAACCATAAAATACAAAATATATAAGAAAATTTTACCATTTTGCTCTCTTTTAAATTTGGATATGCAAATATTAATGAAATTATCACTAAATGATTCCATGCATCACCTGGTAACAAATGATTAAATCTTACTGTTTCACCAAAGCTTTTGAATGGCAATGATGGTATAGCTACTATTGCAAATATTATTGCTATAATTGAACAAATATTGGAAAATACTTTACTTGTTTTTGGTCTCAGTTTTAGCAATTCCTTTTCTTTTTCTAATATATTTGAATTTATTAATACTAAACAAGTTATAACATTATATATTATCAAAATAGTATTAATTTCAACATAATATAATGGTATATTGCTTGATTGTAATACACCATAAGAATTGCCAAAATTATACTGAAAATATATAGGTGATAAAATATAATTTAGTATTAATATTTTTATTGTAAACATAGAGTATTTCGCTTTAACTATTATATATATAACAATTAATATATTAAATAAAAGTAACAAATTAGATTGCTTTGTAATATAGTATGTAAATAGAAATATATTTAATAAAATTAAAATTATTATACTCTCTATTATATTTTTTTTAGTCATTTTTTCATTATTCTTTTTCACTGTTTAATACCTCATTATAAAATTCTCTTAAATCTTTCTTATATCTGCTTATATCGAATGGATTATTCCAGTAAATCTCATATGCACTTGTATTAAGTCTTTTCAAATACTCATTATCTCTAAATAATTTTATTTTGTCTTTTAAATCTTCTGCTGAATTTCTTTTGAAATTTACTCCTGTTATTCCTTCTTTTATAAATTCAACAGCTGCACACTCATCAGATACTATACATGGCAGACCTATAGATAATGCTTCTAATATCGTTAGTGGCGCACATTCATACCATAATGATGGAAATATTAATGCTCTTGCATTTTTCATATATTCTATAACTTGTTCACTTTTTTTCCATCCTAGGAAGTCTATTTGTGGATAATCTTTTTTTAGTATTTCTAATTGTTCTCCATCTCCAATTACTATTCCTTTTTCGTGTAAATTAGTAATAGCTTTACAAAAAAGTTCTACTCCTTTTTCTTTAGATAATCTTCCAACATAAAGATAATAATCATTTTTTTCAATGTTATTTATTTTATTTTCTTTGTTTGTTTGTATAGGATTATATACCCTTTTTATTATTGTATTTGGTTGTAAATTTATTCTCATTTGTTTTATGCTAAAATCTGAAATAGATACTACATATTTTATTTTTTGATTCATCTTTACTAATTTATTTTGTACAAATTGTCTCACAATTCTGTATACTTTAAACATATAATTTCTTGAATCACAATTGCATTTTATACATTTATATGACATTGGATTTATATTACATATTTCTTGTTTTGTATAATTATATAATCCTCCATTAGGACATAAAGAGAAATAATCATGTAAAGTAACTATAATTTTAAAGCCTTTCTTATTAGCTATATAAAACACACTACTTGAAAGAGCCTTGCTCCAACTATGAATATGTATTATTGTATCATTCTTATCAAATTTCTTTAATAGTTTTCCAAAATCTCTTTTAGCTTTTATATTCCATATTCCATTTATGGCTCCTCTTATTTTATTTTTATCATGTAATGATTCTTCTTGATTAGTAGTTATATAGTGTATTTTTTCATTCTCTTTGTTTGTATTTTTATCAACACTAGAAAAGAAATATACATTTATTTTTTCGTCATTCTCGAAAGCTTTTGCAGTATTTATTGCTACTTTTGCTGCTCCCCCATTTATGTAGTTTATATCATTTACTATTATTATATTTTTTAATTCACTCATTTAGCTTTCACCACCTTACTAAAAGAATATTATTCTTTATATATCTTTTTATATTCTTCTATAGTATTTTTCATATTATATTTTTCTATTACATCTTGTTTAGCGTTTTCAGTTATTCTTTCTATATTTTCTATATCAAGTTCATTCATTATTTGCGTATAATCATTATGACTTTTAGCTATAAAACCATTTTGTGAATTTTCTATTACATCTTTATTTCCTATAACATTACTAACTATACAAAGTTTTTTCATATACATTGCTTCTAGTAGTGCAATTGGTAATCCCTCCCATAATGAGGGTAATATAAAAATATCATTATCATTTAAAATTTTTATAACCTCTTTACGTGTTTTCCAACCAGTTATATTTATATTTTTACCTTTTAGTTCATTTTTTAAATTTCCATCACCAATCCAAGTAAATTCTTTGTTTATATTTTCAGTAGCTATTTGATTGAATTCCTTAGGATTTTTTTGATAGTTTATTCTACCTATTGTACATATTTTTAATTTATTAATATCTATTTTTCTATTTTCTAATCTTTTTATTTCTTTATCTATTTTTTCTAAATATATACCGTTATTAATGCAAATTGAATTTTTTGTAAGTTTTTTTGCCTCTTCATATTCTCCTTTTGAACATCCTATTATTATACATTTTTTTAATGTCGCAACCTTCTCAATTAGCCAATATGTAATTCTTTTAATTTTTTTCGTATTTTCCATTAGAAAAGAGAATCCATGTGGGTTATACAATAGCTTTATTTTTTTATTCTTTATCGCTAGTCTTCCTATAATTCCTGCCTTCGAAGAATGTAAATGTACTATGTTCGGTTTTTCTATATTTATAATATTTTTTATTTCTTTTATTGCTTTAATCTCATCTTTTATATTTATATCTCTTTTTAAATAATTAGATTCTATAAATTTTATATTTTTATTAAAATAATCTTTAAAATTCTCTGGCGTTTGTTCTCTTCTAGCATATATTATAGTTATGTCATATTCATCGCTTGTTGAATTTACTAAATCCACTAAAAAAGTAAATACTCCTCCTCCAAAAGCTTCTACAATATGAACTATCTTTTTTTTATCCATATTTTTCTATTTAGCTCCTTCTTTTATAAACACTTTTCCAATTGTCCATATAAAAATTTTCGTATCTAATTTCAATCCTCTTTTTTCTACATATTCTTTATCAATTCTTAGTCTGTCTTCAAAAGTTGTTTCGCTTCTACCATTTACCTGCCATAAACCTGTTAGTCCAGGTTTTACTTTTATTATTTCATTAAAGCTCTCTTGCATATCTTTTATTTCTCTTGGCAAATAGGGACGTGGACCTACTAAACTCATTTGACCTTTTAGTACATTTATAAATTGTGGAAATTCATCAATACTTGTATTTCGTATAAATTTACCTACTTTTGTTATTCTTGGATCATTTTTTAGTTTTTTATATTTTTTATATTCTTCTCTTGCCTCTTCATTTTCTACTAAATATTTACTCAATTTGTCATCTGCATCTACTACCATTGATCTATATTTATAAAGCTTAAAAAATTCACCATCTTTTCCAATTCTTTCTTGCTTAAAAAATATTGGACCATTATCTTTAACTAGAATATTTGCTATCCAAATTATAGATGTTATTGGTAATAGTAATATAATTCCTATTATGCTAGCTAATATGTCTATTGTTCTTTTTACAAATTTATACATTACATTTTTCATTTTCTTTGTTTTCTCTAATTTGTTAGTAACTGATGTTACATTTTTTTGCAATATTTCTTCATTGCTCACTTGTACATTCATTACTAATCCCCCTTTATAACTTTTTAACTTATATGTACTAATTTTTTATTCGTTATTTTCTTTTTTATTTTATAACAACAATACATAATAGTCAAGAAAAAGAGAGATTTTATTGTCGTTTTTTGTTTTAATTTAATAGGAGTTTTACATAAGAAATGGCATAATTGGTAGTTTTTACCAATTATGCCATTTCTCATTTTCATTATTGTCTATATCCTGTTTTATTAACTATTTTATCACTTATTTCTTTAATATCTTCTGGTACTTCATAATCTTGTTCTTCAAATATCTCTTGATGAAGTTGTTTTACATTAGTTTCTAATGTTACTGGCACTCCATACCATCTATCAAAAGTTATACCTTGTGTTTTATATGGCCAGCCTACACTTCCTTTTATATTATATTTTAATAAATCTGGTACCATAGCTATTATACTTGGAGCTGTAATATTTGTATATACCTTTGGTAGAAACTTATCCATTAATGAATTTATTTCACCTATGCTCTTTGTTTTTAGTTTTTTAAGCATTGCTTCTAATACATCCCTCATACGTTCTGTTCTTTTATAGTCTCCACCTGCTGTGTACCTTATTCTTGAATATGCTACTGCTTGTACACCATCTAGAGTTTGTTTTCCTGCTTTTGTTACATTTGATGATTTTATTCCTGTTGATTCTTCTGTTCCTTTTATATACTCATTTATATATTGAAGTTCTGATTGCTCTATAGTAATTTCAATTCCTCCTAAAGCATTTACTGCCTCTGCTACTAAGTCAAAATTTACTGTTACAAATTCTGTTATATTTAAATCTAAATTTGTATTTAAGGTTTTTATTGCAAGTGGTGCTTCACCATAAGAATATGCGTGTGTTATTTTATCTAATCCATATCCTTCTATTTGTACATATGTGTCACGATATACTGATAATAACCTTACATCTTTTGTTTTTTCGTTTATACTAGCTATTATTATACAGTCACTTCTATTTCCTTTGCCTAAATTACTATCTCTACTATCTACTCCAAATAATGCTATATTTCTGTATCCTGAAAGTTCTTCATTTATGTCTAATTCATCAACATTTATATCTACTTGTTGCATTTTATTTAATTTATTAACTATATATGAGTAACCTCCTACTCCTATTCCTGCTAATATAACTATTAATATAAGTAATATTATCCCTATTATTTTTAAAGCTTTATTTTTTTTCTTTCCACTTCTTGTTTTTGTATTTCTACTATCTACCTTTTCTTTTTTTCTATTTCCTGCTGAATGTTTCCCTGCCATTTTTTACCTCCTATTATAAAAATTAGTGCCAAAATATTTATTATAAAATATTTTAACACTAATGTCTATTTTTGTCTACTATTAGTTTTATACTTTTGACCAAAACCAATTTAAACTATCATCTATACTCTTCTTTTTACCTGTTTTTGATTCTATATCATCTATCCATAAATATGACATAAATGATAATAATATAAATACAAAATCAACAGTTATACATCTTGCATATATATTTTGTATTTCTATTTCATCTACAATTGAAAATTCAATTGTATGACCTGCTATTATTAATAAAAATACACCTAACATAATTGCTAAAAATATGCTTTTTTTAGTTTCTCTTCCTAGAAATAGTACTAATACAAATAAAGCAAGAGCAGTAAGTATTGCAAGTGGCTCAGTAAAATTAATTAACGGCATCATTATTCTTTTCCTCCTTTTATCTTTTGATTAACTAGTATTTTATATGTAATTTTGTTTTTTTGCAATAGTTTTTAAAAGAAAAGTGTCTTTGATTCAGCTAAGTAATGCTCCCCCTATAATTCAAAATTGATTTTTCCTATGCAATAGTAAACCCACGCTACTTAATTTATAAGTAGCATGGGTTGGTGTTTTACTTTCTTAATTCATTTAAATCAATAACATAGTCTATTCCTTTAAATATTTTAGGTCTTTCCACTTTATATGCAATTGCAATAGAGTTTTGTTCATTTAAGCATATATAGTCATACATATTTCTTTCTAAGCAACATTTTACTAACTGATGCAATGCTTCTTTTCCATATTTCCTTTCCATACATTCATTAGGAATAGAAATATCTATATTTGCAGTTGTTTTGTTTTTTGATTCACATACATATATTAATCCAATCATTTTTTTGTTTACATCATATACTGCTAAGTAATAACCAGCCTGTTTAATGTCCATCGCTTTTTCTTCGCACAGTTTGTAGCCAATAACCTGCCTCTTATATTCTTCAAAGTCAAACCTTTTAGCTTCCTTTAATGTTACTCTCCGTGCCTCAAATGTTTTAAAACTCATAAAGTATAGCCCTCCTTGTGTTTTAGTTATGTTATATTATACTATATTATTCACTTAATTTCAAGCCATTTTAGGTTTTTTGAGACTTTTTTGTGTAATATTCATTATATAAATAAAAAATACTGCTTAAAAGGTATCTTTATAAAAAAACAAATCTTTCAGTTTTTTCTCTGAAAGGTTTGTTTTTTATTTTATATTTTTTAAATTTATATATATTGATTAATTATTTAGTTTATTTTAATTTATATCTTCTTCTACTTCTGTTTTAGTTGTAGAGTCTTGTGATTCTATCTCTTTTATTTCTTCTTTTTTAGTTTCTATTTTAGATTCAGTAGAATCATCATTTTGTTTTACTGGTAAAGTCTCGTTTTCTGTTACTGATAAAGTTTCAGTTTCTGTCAATTTTGCAGATTCATTTTCT
>CATLFA010000042.1 GCA_949927585.1 uncultured Clostridiaceae bacterium | reverse complement strand
TATGGAGGATAGATATTTATTAGTAAAAGAAAAACTAAATAAGTATGGACAAGGACATTTACTAAAATTTTATAAGGAGCTAAGTGATACAGAAAAAGAAGAGTTATTAGAGGATATATTAGAAATAAATTTTGAGCAAATTGAAACATTATATAAAGAAATAAAAGTAAAAGACAAGTTTAAGGAAAATATAATAGAGCCTATAAAATATGTAGATAAAGAAAAATTGAAAAAAGAGGAAAGAGATTATTATAATAAAATAGGGGAAAATATTATAAGAAATAAAGAATATGCTGTTGTAACTTTAGCAGGGGGGCAACGGAACAAGGCTTGGACATAATGGACCAAAAGGAACATATGAAATTATGCCAAACTTACACAAAAGTATATTTGAGGTGCTTGCAGACACAATGAAAGATTATTGCAATAAATATAGAGTAAAAATTCAATGGTATATAATGACAAGTAAAGAAAATAATATGCAAACAATAGAATTTTTTAAGAAAAATAATTATTTTGAATATGGAGCAGAAAATATTAAATTTTTTATTCAAACACAGTTACCTATGCTTGATGACAAAGGAAAAATATTATTAGAATCAAAGTCAAAAGTAAGAAAAGCAGCAGATGGACATGGTGGAATATTTAAGACTATGCTAAATAGCGGAATTGTTAAAGATATGAAAGAAAAAAATATTAAGTGGATATATATTGGTGCAGTAGATAATATTTTATCAAAAATGGTAGATTCATTATTAGTAGGAATTACTATAGATAAAAAACTTTTAGCAGGAGCAAAAAGTATAGTAAAAGCTTGTCCAGAAGAAAAAGTAGGAGTTTTTTGTAAAAAAAATGGAAAACCTTCAGTAGTAGAGTATACTGAAATTTCAAAAGAAATGTCAGAAGAAAAAAATGAAGATGGAGAACTTAAATTTAGCGAATCTCATATATTATGCAATATATTTAATATAGAAACAATTGTAAAAATGGCAGAAGGAGATTTTAAATATCATGTTGCACATAAAAAATCAAACTATATAGATAGTAATGGAAATTTGATAATACCAGAAAAACCAAATGCATACAAATTTGAAAACTTTTTGTTCGATAGCTTTGAAAGATTAGATGATATTACAATATTAAGAGTAAAAAGAGAAGATGAATTTGCACCAATAAAGAATGCAGAAGGTGTAGATAGTCCAGAAACAGCAAGAAAATTGTATATTGATTTTAAAAATAAGAATAAATAGCAAAAAAATTAGATTAATTGTAGGAACTAAATCAGTAAGGAATTCCTAAGACAATTTACCTAATTTTAACCAAACTTCAAAGAAATTAACTTAGGAATTTTAAATAAATCACCTCATGCATTTATTACTGCCTATTTTAAAATTAATTATTACAGTACTATTATAAATGTTTAAGAAGGAGAAGAAAATGGGATACAAAGAAAAGTATAAAGAATGGTTAGAAAATCCATTTTTTGATGAAGAGACAAAAGAAGATTTAAAAAAAATAGAAAATGATAAAAAAGAAATAGAAGATAGATTTTATAAAGATTTAGAGTTTGGAACAGCTGGCTTAAGAGGGGTAATTGGAAGCGGAAGTAATAGAATGAATAAATATACAGTAGGGAAGGCAACTCAAGGATTAGCAAACTTTATAAAAAAAGAGAATACTAGAGAAAAAGGAGTTGTAATAGCATATGACTCAAGAAATATGTCTAAAGAATTTAGTGATATTACAGCACTTTGTTTAAATGCTAATGGAATTAAAACATATATATTTGAAAGCTTAAGGCCAGTTCCAGAACTTTCATATGCCGTTAGAAAGTTAGGTGCTACAGCAGGAGTAATGATAACAGCAAGTCATAACCCAGCAAAATATAATGGTTATAAAGTATATTGGGAAGATGGAGCACAAATAACTTCTCCAAAAGATAAATTAATTATAGAAGAAGTAAATAATATATCAAACTATAATGAAATAAAAACTATAGACAAAGAAAAAGCTATACAATTAAAATTATATAATATTATAGGAAAAGAAATTGATGATGCATATATGGAAGAACTAAAAAAGCAATTACAAAATCCACAAATAATAAAAGAAGAAAAGGATTTAAGTATTGTATATACTCCACTTCATGGGGCTGGAAATATACCTGTACAAAGAATATTAAAAGAAATTGGATTTGAAAATGTTAATATAGTAAGACAGCAAGAAAAACCTGATGGAGATTTTCCAACGGTTGAATATCCAAATCCAGAGGATAAAAAAGCTTTTCAATTAGCACTAAAGTTAGCAGAAGAAAAGAAAGCCGAAATAATACTTGCAACAGACCCAGATGCAGATAGATTAGGAGTATATGCAAAAGACTCTAAAACAAATGAATATAAAGCTTTTACAGGAAATATGTCGGCATTATTAATTGCAGAATATATATTATCTCAAAGAAAAGAAAAAAACACACTTTCAAAAAATGGTGTAATTATAAAAAGTATAGTTTCTTCAATAATGGCAAAGCCAATAGCAGAAGAATATAGCTTAAAACTGATAGAAGTATTAACAGGTTTTAAGTATATTGGGGAAAAGATAAAGGAATTTGAGCTTTCAAATGAATATACTTATGAATTTGGTTATGAAGAAAGTTATGGATGTTTAGTAGGAACTCATAGCAGAGACAAAGATGCTATTGTAGCAGTAATGGTGCTATGTGAAGCAGCAGCATTTTATAAAAAGCAAGGTTTAACTTTGTGGGACAAAATGATTCAAATGTATGAAAAATATGGATATTATAAAGAAGATACAATAAGTATAGAATTAGAAGGAGCAGATGGAGCAGAAAAGATAAAAGAAATAATGCAAAAATTAAAGAACAATCCACCAAAAAATTTTGGAAAATATGAAATAGAAAAAATAAGAGATTATAATACAGGAGAGGTTTTAGATATAAAAACTAAAAAGAAAAGAACTATAAATCTTCCAAGTTCAAATGTATTATATTATGAATTAAATGAAGATAGCTGGATATGTATAAGACCATCAGGAACAGAGCCAAAAATAAAATATTATATAGGGGTAAAAGGAAACTCTTTTGAAGATGTTAATGATAAATTAGAAGAATTGACAAAAATAATAAAAAATCAAGTTTGAGCTTGATTTTTTATTATTTAAAACCTTTTATCGTACAATGCACAGTATCAATATTAAAATTCGCTCCAAGTAAGTAATACATTATATACTTCGTGCTAATGTAAATAAAAAGGCTGTGAATTTTAATTTTTTTATTCGTTTTCTTCTTTAATTGGTTCAACTTCAACATTTTCTTTAGTTCCAGCTAAACTTTCATAGAAACATACAAATGTTACCATTATATAAGGCATTAACCAGAACATACCAATTCCAAATGTAAATCCTGCAAGTATTGACCAACCAATAAATGTAAGTCCTAACCAGAAGAATTTCCATCTGTTACCTTTCATTAATTTTTCACTTTGCTCAACAATTTCTTTACCAGTTTTATCTTGATTATCATATAAAATATAATAAGATAAACAATAGTAATAAGATTTTACAACTAGATATATTAAAGAAGCTATATATCCAATTGCCCCAACAATTGCAAGACCGGCAAAACCTGTAGTAGCACTAGCAGATTTAAAGGCTATACCTACACCAGCTCCAATTCCTGAAAATGTCATTAGCATTATAAATACAACTACTAATACAACTGGGATTATTAATTTTAAAACCATGTTTCCAAAAACTGCCCAAATTTTTCCAAATGAAGAAAAACCAATAGTTAAAAAGTCTGTATAATTTATTTCTTCATTTCTTTTTAGTTTTATGAAAGAAACTAATATACCATAAGATAATGGTACTGAAATTACAAATGAAGCTATGCTTCCTATAAATGGTATAAGGTTTAAAACAAAAGATATTACAAATGTAATTACAGCATAAACAAGAGTAAGTAAAGCTGCTTTACCCCATTTTCCATTTAAAGCTTCACGTGCGTTTTTTCTTAAATCTGATGATGTCATAAAAACACTCCTCCTTTATTTTTTATGAAAACATTTTATTACTTATTTCGACATAAGTCAATAATATATTATCATTAATTTAAAATTGTAAGAGTTAATTAAATATAGTAAAATAATAAATAATTAATTTTACAGTTTTAAATTTTAAATAAATATTGATAATAACATTTTATGATATAGAACACTTTATTATTCAATAAAAATAAAGTCTATTAGACTTTATTTATGTTTTGTATATATTCAATTTTTTCAAATTCATTTTCTAAAATATCTAAAAATATATTTGCTATATATGAATCAAATTGTGTTCCGTGAGCATCTTTTAAATTCACTTTTTACAATATCAATAGAAAGGGAATCTCTATAACTTCTTTTAGAAGTCATAGCATCAAAGGTATCGCTAATGGCTACTATTCTAGCCATATATGGAATGTTTTCACCCTTCAAATTATATGGGTAACCTTTTCCATCATATCTTTCATGATGATGAAGTACAATAGGAATAATATTTTCGAAAGCTTTTGAGTTTTCTAATATATGAGCACCAATAGAAGGGTGTTTTTTTATTTCATCATACTCAGAATCAGTTAATTTGGAGGTTTTAAGTAAAATATTATCGGGAATACCTATTTTACCAATATCATGAAAAAGTCCACCTATTCTAAGTGTTTCTAAATCTTTATCACAAAGACCTAATTTTTCCCCAATAAGAATAGAGTATTGAGAAACTCTATCAGAATGACCTCTAGTATATCTATCTTTAGCATCAACTATACGTCTTAAAGTTTCAATATAAGCTAAATGTTCTTTTTCCAACTCTTTATTATTTAGTTCTTGCAACTTGAAAATATTATTATTATAAATTTGTTTTGTAGTATTTATTTTAAATTGTAAGTCATAAAAACAATTAGTATAGCCCTCTTTATTAATACCATTACGAATTTGAAATACCATATAAATTGTTGAAATAGTAGATATTAAAACAATAATTAATATAAAAGTAATATTATTAATATCAAAGTTAAATGAAAAACACAAAGTAAGTAGTATTGGAATAATAAGTAAAGGCAATAGCTTTAATATTAATTTGGCATAAAAAGAAATATGTACTACTCTCTTATTTAAAATACTTATATTATTTAAACGTAAATTTTTTTCAGAATAATTCAAAATATTATTATAGTAAAAATCTGAAAAAATATAAAAAATAGTATTTGCAAAAATATTAAGCAAAGAAGCAGTAATATAACTTTTACTCCTGAATGAAACAATAATAAAAAGTGAAATTATAATATTTAATAAATATAAAATAGTAGGAAAAATTGTACAAATAAAATAAATTTTATCACAGTTTTTATTATTTATATTTTTTTTATTAATATTTCTATAAAGTATTAATGTACAACCTATAAAAGTAATAAAACTAATAATTGTATTTGATATAGAAGAATAAGCATTAAAATATAAAGGCATTAAACAATAATATGCCATAAAAAGTATTAAATAAATTAATAAATATAAAATTAAAATTTTGCTTATAATTCTATTAATTTTCATTCTAATTCATGTTTCCTTAATTTTTTTACATTATATAGTGTTTTATAACAAAAATCAATGCTAGAAATAAAAAATTAGGAAAGTTTGTGATATGTGGCAAATCTTTTGTACCGCAAATTTTTCCCATGTTTAACAAATAAAAAATTGGAAATAATTTAAGCAAGCAAAGGAGGAAAAATATGTATAGATATAAAAAGTCTAAGAATAGTAAATTAAAAAATATATTTATAATATTTACAATAATAATTTTAACATCAGTTCTTGCAATAGTATTATATAAAATGTATGAACAAATAAATGTATATGATTATGAAGAAAATTTAAGTAGTACTGCAACGAGAACAGTACAAACGATTGAAGAAGTAAAAAACCAAAGCAATCAAATAGCAGATATGGTAGAAAATGTAACTTCTTGTGTAGTAGGAATATCAAAAATAAAAAATGCAGGTAACACAATATTTTTAAAAGATGGAGTAAGTAATTTAGGTTTAGGAACAGGAGTTATAGTATCAGAAAATGGATATATATTATCAAATGAACATGTTACAGGAAGCAAATATAGTAATTGCTATATAACCCTAGAAAATGGAAAAACATATACTGCAAATGTTGTATGGTCAGATAGTACAATAGACTTATCAATATCAAAAATAAATATAAAAGGTCTGCCATATGCAAGTTTAGGAGACTCTTCAGTAGTAAGGGTAGGAGAAACTGTATATGCAATAGGAAATCCAATAGGATATGAATTTCAAAGAACAGTTACATCAGGAATTATAAGTGCAGTAGATAGAACAGTAAGAATAGATGAAAATAATAAAACAACGTATATGGAAGACTTAATTCAAACAGATGCTACAATAAATCCAGGAAACAGTGGAGGTCCACTAATAAATGTAGATGGACTAATAATAGGAATAAACAGTGTAAAAATAACATCTGCAGAAGGTATAGGCTTTGCAGTACCAATAAATGTAGTAAAGCCAATTATAGAAAAATATATGAAAGAAGAGAAATTTGAAGAAGCATCTCTTGGAATATTTGCATATGATAAGCAAATGATACCATATATAAATAGTGATGTAGACATACAAAAAGGAATATATGTAGCTCAAATATCATTAGATTCACCAGCAGCAAAAGCAAAATTAAAAGAAGGAGACATCATAACTAAAATAGATAATTTAGAGTTAAATAAAATGTGTGATTTAAGGTGTTATATATATACCAAATCACCAGGAGACGAAGTAAATTTAAGCATATATAGAAATAAAAAAGAAGTTCAAGTAACAATAAAATTAGGAACAAAATAATGTCCCATTGGGGACGTTTCTAAATGGGTAATCTGTCACTTTTGGGTAATAAAATAGAAAGGAAGAATAAATATGAATAATTCTTTATGGATAGCAAGTGCAAACGAAGATAAAAAAACATACAAAAGCTTAGGAGAGGATAAATATGCGGATGTATGTATTATTGGAGGAGGTTTAACAGGTCTTACAACAGCTTATTATTTAAGTAAGGCAGGTAAAAGTGTTATTGTGTTAGAAAAGGATAAAATAGGTAACCATACTACTGGAAATACAACAGGAAAAATTACAAGTCAGCATGGATTATTTTATGATTATTTAATAAATTCTGTTGGTATAAAAAAAGCAAAACAATATTTAGAAGCAAATGAAGAAGCTATAAATAACATTGAAAAAATAGTAAATGAGGAAAAAATAGAATGTAATTTTGAAAGAATGGATAATTTTGTATTTACTCAAGATAAGAACTATGTTCAGAAAATAAAGGATGAAGTGGAAGCGGTAAAAAAATTAGGATTTAATAGTGAATTTACAAATAAGATAGAAGTACCACTAAAAGTAAAAGGAGATAATAAAATAGAGCAAGCAAAAGAGGAAATAGTAGGAAAAAATGAAGATGATATAAGTATATCAAAGGAAGTTTTAGCTGCTATAAAATTTCCAAATCAAGCACAATTTAATAGTTATAAATATATTATAGGGCTTGCAAATAAAATAGAAGAAAATAAAGGGGAAATATACGAATATTCAAAAGTAATTGATATAAAAGGTGAAGATGATATATATGTTGTAGAAACAGAAAATTCAAAAATAAAAGCAGAATATGTAGTTATTGCATCACATTATCCAATAATAAATTTTCCGGGATTTTATTTTATGAAAATGTACCAAGAAACCTCATATTTAATTGCAGTAGAAACAAATAATGAATTATTTGATGGAATGTATATAAATGCAGAAGAGCCAGCTATATCATTAAGAACAGCAATATATAATGGAAAAAGAGTTTTATTAGTAGGAGGAATGAATCATAAGACAGGTGCTAAAATAGACTTGAAACAAGCCTATAAAAAATTAGAGAAAGTAGCAAAAAGCTTATATCCAGATTGTAAAGTTTTGTTTAGATGGAATACTGAGGATTGTATAACACTAGATAAAATACCATATATAGGAGAGTTTTCTAATTTTATGCCTAACGTATATGTAGGTACAGGATATAAAAAGTGGGGTATGACATCTTCAAATGTAGCTGCAAATATTATAACAGATAAAATTTTAGGAAGAGAAAATAAATACGAAGAAGTGTTTAATTCAAAAAGATTAAAACCAATTAAAAATTATAAAGAATTAGGAAATATGTTAAAAGAAGTAAGTTATTCTTTAGTTATAAATAAATTAAGAAAAGAAGATGAATTATTAAAAAATATAAACAAAGGAGAGGGTAAAATAGTTGAGGTTGAAGGTAAAAAAGTTGGAGTATACAAAGATAAAGAAGGAAATATTTTTGCAGTAAAACCTTATTGTACTCATTTGGGATGTGAACTTTCATGGAATAATTTAGATGATACTTGGGATTGTCCATGTCATGGTTCTAGGTTTACCTATGAAGGTAAAAATATATATGACCCTGCTATAAAGGATTTAGAAAAATTAAATATATTTTAATAAAAAATCCCAATTGCATTTAGCAATTGGGATTAAAAGTATTTTAGGCTCTTATTCTTGCAATATCCATTAAAATAATTTTAATATATTCTATATCTAAAACTTCCTTTTTAATTTCTAAAGATAATACATTGTCAGAATTATTAAAGAAAAAATATTTTTCAAATGGGCGAAATACTTGATTAGACGAATAAAATTCGTAAGTTTTTGATTCTTGCATAATTACATTATTTTGAGAATAATGAGATAATGCTTTAAGAAAACAAATCAAATTTTTATCATACGCATAAATATAAATATAATCTAATGCAAATATTCCTTCAATGTTTTTATCATCATACATGACAATATAGCCTTCTGCATAAATAATATCATCTATCCGATATATTGCATTGTATACTTTTAGCATAATGTATCCTCCTTTACTGAAATTATATAAATAGTTTAACATAAAATGATAAAAAATGCAAATTTAAAAAAAATATAATAAAACTATTGTAAAATGAAAAAAAATATGTTATTATATATAAGCATTTAAAAATAATGTATTAATTCGAGGTGTAGCGCAGTTGGTAGCGCGCGTGGTTTGGGACCATGAGGTCGCAGGTTCGATCCCTGTCACCTCGACCATATTTAAAGAAAATAACCACGAAAGTGGTTATTTTTTATTTAATTTTATATTTGTACCCGTAGTTTAGTTGGATAGAATGCAAGGCTACGAACCTTGAGATCGGGGGTTCAAATCCCTCCGGGTACACCATTTGCTAAATGGTAGTTCTCAAGTTAATTTGGGAGCTCCTTTTTTGGAGTTTTTTCTTCAAAAAGCGTTGTTTCAAATTCTTTTCTATTTAGTTTTTTTGATACATGAATATAATAAAAATATGTAACTGCTATCAAATTTCATAAAAAGTATAATTATAAAAAGTTCATTAACTCTTTTTATATTTAAAATATTACTCTCCATTAGGTATATAATACTGTTTTCCGATTTTTGTAAATGATTAAAAATTTAATTAAAAAAATATATTAGCATTAAATTTGCTTATTTATATATTTTTTTTAGAGAATGTATGTTATAATGTAATTAAATTTATGAGAAGTAATCAAGGT
>CATLFA010000041.1 GCA_949927585.1 uncultured Clostridiaceae bacterium | reverse complement strand
GAAAATACAATATGAAGATGAAATAAAAAATATGTCGCATGATGAATTTAAAAGTTATTGTTTAAAAGTTTCAAAAGAGATAGATGTATATTGTAAAAGTAACAATGTAAGAATTGATTATGTGGTTCCAATTTTACGAAGTGGTGCAGTTCCTGCCGTTTATATTGCAAATGAATTAAATTTAGTAAAATTTGCACCAATTCAAGTAAAAAAGATAAAACGAGATGGAATATATGACCATATAATATTGTTAAACTCATTAAAAGATTTAGACAAAGATAAGGAATTAATCTTATTAGTTGTAGAAGGAACTTATAGTTCGGGAGATACTGTTAATACTGCATTAGAAGAAATAAAAAGAACTCTACCAAAAGCAAAAATATTATTTTCTACAATTTGTATAAGGGGAAGAGAGAATATGCCCAAAGACATAGAAAATGGATTTTACGGCTTCGATTTGCCAAGAGAAAAACTTTTTACATATCCTTGGGAAACTGTAGAAATGAAAGAAAATCATCCAGATCAGAAAATAGAGAACATTTTCTATTAGAAAATGGAGGTAAATTATGATAGACATTATTAATGCAGAAAAAGCATTTAAAGAATACTTAAAAAGTTATGATACTGAAAAAGATAAAAACAAATTAAAAATAATACATACATATGGAGTTGTAAAAGCAAGCGAATATATAGCAAAAGATTTAAAACTTAGTGAAGAAGATGTTAATCTGGCGAAATTAATAGCATTATTACACGACATAGGTAGATTTAAACAAATAAAATTATATGACAACTTTATAGATAATATGGAAAATAATGACCATGCTGATTATGGTGTAAAAATATTATTTGAAGAAAACCTAATTAGAAAATTCATAGCAGATGACCAATATGATAATATAATATACAAAGCAATATTTAATCACAATAAATATAAAATAGAAGATAGATTAAATGAAAGAGAATTATTACATGCAAAATTAATAAGAGATGCAGATAAAACAGATAATTTTAGAGTAAAAGAAATAGAAAAGTTTGAGGCTATTTTTGATACGGAAATAACAGAAGACATATTAGAAAAACAAACAATAAGTGAAAATATATTTAATGACTTTATGAATAGTAAAGTAATATTAAGAGCAGATAGGAAAACACATATGGATATGTGGGTATCTTATATAGCATTTATTTTTGATTATAACTTTATTTCAGGACTTAAGTATCTATATGAAAATAATTATATAAATAGAGTAATAGATAGAATTGATTATAAAGATATTGATACAAAATTAAAAATGGAAGATATTAGGAAACATGCTATAAAATATATTGAAAATAGACTAGGAATAGGAGAATAAATGATGGAAAAGCACGAATTAGTTGATAAAAATGGAAATAAAACAGGAAAAATTTTAACACATATTGAAGCTCGTAATCCAGACAATGTACCTAATGGATATTATATATCAGTAGTTGGAGTAGTTATCATTAATGAAAATGATGAAATTTTACTTCAGAAACGTAGTAGATTTAAAAGAGCTAATCCTAATAAATGGGGGATTTGTGGAGGAAAAGTAGATTTAGGAGAAATACCACTTGATGCAGGAGTACGTGAAACTTTAGAGGAAATAGGTATTCTTTTAAATAAAGAAGAACTAAAATTTTTGAGTATGGATACCAATGAAAAATCACATTTTACAGTATATTATGTTAGAAAAAATGTAGATGTAAATGAATGTAAATTGCAAGAAGAGGAACTTGAAGAAGTAAAATATTTTAAAATAGAAGAATTAAAAGATTTAGACAACGAAGGCTTTGAATGGTTAGAAAACTTGAAGAAAGTCGTGAAAGGATAAGAAAATATGATTCTAGAGAAACAAATAGTATTTAGTGATTATGATGGAACAATATATATTACAGAAGAAAATATGGAAAGAAATGTGAAAGCTATAGAAGAATATCGTAATTATGGTGGGAAATTTGTAATTGTTACAGGAAGAAGTAAAACAAGTGTTAGTAATGTAATAAAGCAATATAATATTCCATATGACTATATAATTTCAAATAATGGGGCAGTAATTTTTAATATAGATATGGTAAAAATATATGAGCAAGCAATTACTACAGATATTTCAAATAAAATAATAGATTATCTAAATACAAAGGAGAATATAGAAATATTTTTCTATGATGATGAAGATAAGGTAAAATACCACAATCAAGAACTATTAAAAATACGAATAAGAACATCTGATTATGAATTAGCTCAAACTATTGAAGATGAAATAAATAGTATGTTTAAAGATGATGTTAAAGCACATTCAGCATTTCCAGGTATGTATTACGATAACCATGATTTTGTAATAGTAGATATTATTTCCCAAAATGCAGGGAAAGAAAATGCAATAAAAAAATTATTAGATACATTAAATATAAAAAAAGAACAAGTGATTACAATTGGAGATGGTAGAAATGATATCGGAATGATAAAGGAATATAATGGGTATTCAATGGAAACTGCCGAAGAAGACGTGAAAAAATCAGCAAGTAAAATTTTTAAAAGTGTAGCAGATGCATTAGAATATTTGAAAGATATAAATTAATAAAAAAGTATTGCCAAACCTGAAATTTTATGTTAAATTAAAAACATAGTTATAGACAAAAAACACCGATTTGTAGATACATTTCTTGCAAATTATTGCTATAACTATATTTGAAACGGAAATAAGTAACTTTTTTGTGTTAGACTTTTCGAATACGTCCTACGCAAAGGAGCCAAACCAAACTTGTACGAACTTTAATAGTTTGTTTATGGGCAATTCTGCCCACCCATAGAAAATAGCAACTTTTGAGAAATTGAAAGTTGCTGTTTTTTATATTTAAAGGTAGTTGATTATTATAAGAACTTTTAGTATAATAAACTCATGAATGATATGGAAAGATATAGACACTTAAATGAATATTATAAGGAAAAGTTTGGAGAACGTACTTTAAAGATATGTGTAGATGGAGGTTTTACTTGTCCTAATAGAGATGGAAGTAAAGGATATGGAGGTTGTATTTATTGCAGTGAAAAAGGATCAGGTGAATTAATAAACAATTGTGGAGATATAGAAAAACAAGTAAAACACTATTTTACAACATATAAGGCTGAAAGGGCCAATAAATTTATAGTATATTTTCAAAACTTTACAAATACATATGATACAATTGAAAATTTGAAGAAAAAATACGACTCAGCTTTAATAGATGATAGAATAATAGGTTTAGAAGTAGGAACAAGACCAGATTGTATTAATGAAGATGTAGCAAGGTTATTAAAAAGCTATAAAGATAAGTATTATGTATGTGTGGAATTAGGCCTGCAAACTAGTAGTGATGAAATAGGAAAAATAATAAATAGAGGATATACAAGTAAACAATTTACACAAGCTGTTAAAATCCTAAATAAATATAATATTGATGTTGTAGCACATATTATGGTAGGTTTACCAAATGAAACAAAAAAAGATATAGAAAATACAGTTAATTTTATAAATTCTCATAAACTACAAGGAGTAAAAATTCATTCAACATATGTAGTAGAAAATACAAAACTTGCAGATATGTATAAAAAAGGAGAATACAAAGCATTAGACCTAGATGACTACCTAGAAACTTTAATTGATATAATAACACACTTAAAACCAGAATTAATTATATATAGAATTTCTGGAGATGCGCCAAAAGACATTTTGTTAGCGCCATATTGGAATAAACACAAAATGTGGATTTTACATAGTTTTGAAAAGAGGTTTAGAGCAAGGAACTTGTGGCAAGGAAAATATTATACAAAGTGAAAAGTTAATAAAAAATAATATAAATCTAAGATTTGAAAGGGAAAAGGTATGAAAACTAATATAAAAAAACTAATATCACTAATTTTAATGATAGTAATAATATCAATATACACATACTCTTTTGCAGATGTAGGAAGTTTTGATAGGTATGATAGTCCGAGCTGGGACTCAGGTTCAAGTTGGAGCTCAAGTGACTGGGGTAGTTCGTCAAGCAGTTGGGATTGGGATGACAATTATTCTTCAGATGGGGACTTAGGCTTCTTAATAGGTCTTTTATTTGGAAGCAGTGGAGGAAGAGTAGTATTAATAATTATAATAATATTTATAATAGTATATTCTAGAAAATATAAAGGAAATCCAAATGTATCAAGAAATATACCAAAACCAAATAATTCAGTAAATACAAGTAATATAAATTCAACTAGATCAATGCAAGTCGCAGTAGAAATAATGGATAATGATAAAAACTTCTCTGAAGAAAAATTTATAAGTTTTACAAAAGAGTTATTCGTAAAACTACAAAATTCATGGACAGCAAGAGACTGGGAGCCAATGAGACTATTTGAAACACCAGAGCTATTTGAACAGCATAAAAATCAAGTACAAGGATATATAGATACAAATAGAATAAATGTAATGGATAGAATAGCAGTAAATTATGCATATCTATATAATTTCAAAATACAAGGAGAAAATGAAATACTTGAAGTAGCATTAAAATCAACAATGAAAGATTATATTATAGATGCTACAACAAAACAAGTACTAGAAGGTAATAAAACAGAAGATAGACACACTATTTATAAATTAACATTTGAAAGAACAAAAGGAACACAAACATTAAAAAATACAGATGAAATTAAAACAACAAATTGTCCAAATTGTGGAGCACCAACGAAAATAACATCGGCAGGAAAATGTGAATACTGTGATAGTGTAATACTAACAGGGGACCATGGTTGGGTACTATCAAACTTAGAGCCATTTAAAAGATAATTAAAAAAAATGTAAATATATGCCTTACATAATTTGTAAGGCATACTATAAATAAAATTAATAGGAGAAATAAAATGTATGCATATATAAAAGGAAATTTAGAAGTAAAAACAAAAGGTTATATAGTAATAGATGTTTCAGGAATCGGATATAAAATATTTATGTCAGAAACAGCAATTGAAAAATTAGGAGAAATAGGAAAAGTTATAAAGGTTCATACATATTTAAGAGTAAGAGAAGATGAAATGAGTTTATATGGATTTAATACAAATGAAGAACTCAGAATGTTTGAATTATTGCTATCAGTAAGTGGAATAGGGGCGAAGTCAGCAATTACAATACTTTCTAATATAACACCATATAGCTTTGCTATTGCCGTTATTACAAATGATGTAGCAAAAATAAAATCTTTGCCAGGAATAGGGCCTAAAAGTGCACAAAGAATTATATTAGAACTCAAAGATAAAATAAAAACAGAAGAAGAGGTATCACAAGATAAGTCATTAAATATAACTGAAGGAATAGATAATGCTAAACTATCAGAGGCAATATCAGCATTACAAGTATTAGGATATAGTAAAAAAGAAATAGAAAAGGCTATTCAAAAAATAGACAATTCATTATCAGTAGAAGAAATAATAAAAATAGGGTTAAAAAATTTAGCAAGATAACTCTTTTTGGAAGTTTTAGGGACGCTTCTAAAAATTTTCAAAAAGAGGATAAAATATAGATAAGCTAAAATTTCCAAAGAGGAGAGATAAATTATGGACTTAAACAAACCACTAGCATATAGAATGAGGCCAAAAAAATTAGAAGAATATGTTGGACAAGAACATATATTAGGAAAAGATAAAATATTATATAGAACAATAAAGGCAGATAGACTTTCAAGTATTATATTATGGGGACCTCCTGGGTGCGGAAAAACCTCTCTTGCTAGAGTAATTAGTGAAACTACAAAATATAAATTTACTAGAATTAATGCTGTTACAGCAGGTATTGGAGATATAAAAAATGCAGTAGTAGAGGCAGGCAATTTAATGCTTAATCCATCAGGAAAGTGTATTCTATTTATAGATGAAATTCATAGATTTAATAAATTGCAACAAGATGCATTATTACCTTATGTAGAAAATGGAACAGTAATATTAATTGGAGCTACTACTGAGAATCCATATTTCGAGGTTAACAAGGCTTTAATTTCTAGGTCAATGGTAGTAAAACTAGAACCATTAACAATAAACAATATATATGAAGTTTTAAAAAAATCATTGACAGCTGAAGAAGGGCTAGGAAGTTATAAAATACAAATAGAAGATGAAACATTAAGGAAAATAGCAGAGGTCTCTAATGGAGATGTAAGAACAGCATTAAATGGTCTAGAAGTTGCTGTACTTACCACAAAAATGAATAAAGATGGAGAAATACAAATAACACCAGAAATAGCAGCAGATAGTGTGCAAAATAGAAAAGCCATATTTGATAAAAATGGAGATAGCCATTATGATAATATAAGTGCATTCATAAAATCAATGAGAGGAAGCGACCCAGATGCTGCTGTATTCTATCTAGCAAGGGCTTTAAATGGTGGAGAAGATCCAATGTTTCTAGCAAGAAGAATAGTAATATGTGCTTCAGAAGATGTAGGGATGGCAAATCCAGATGCTTTAGTTATTGCAAATAATGCAATGCAAGCTGTACATATGGTAGGAATGCCAGAAGCAAGAATAATACTTTCAGAAGCAGCAATATATGTTGCAACCTCTCCAAAATCAAATGCATCATATTTAGCAATAAATAAAGCTTTAGAAGATGTAAAAACAAAAGACACAGGAGAAGTACCAATGCACATAAGAAATGCTCCAGTAGAAGGAATGGGGCAATTTGGGTATCACAATGGGTATAAATATCCACATGATTATCCAGGCCATTTTGTAAAACAACAATATTTACCAGATAAAATGGTAGGAACTAAATACTACAAAAAAGATGATACTATAAAATAATAAATTTTTTAAAAATTTTTTATAGACATATTATCAAATATATGATAATATAGTTTTGATAACAAATTTTTGAATAGTAAGAAAGTGAGGTATTCATTATGAGAAGAGAAAATGAAGCATATAAAGAAGTACTCTCACAGGTATCAGAAGTCGTAAATGAGATGTATGAAAAGTATCGGAAAAGATGTGGATTAGAAGAAGAAAAGGATACAGAACGTCAGCTTGATATATTAGTAAACAAAAAATATATAGCTCAAAGTTATATAACAGATATAGAGGCAATTACAAAATATCATGAAAGAAGGATGTTAGCAATGTATCTTTCTGCACTGGCAGATTATAAAGTTCGCGTTAGGGTACAGACTGAAAAAATACCATATTAAAAAAACAAAAAAAGCGTTGCAAAATTGCAATGCTTTTTTGTATATAAAAAATAACATTGTTCTTTTTTTATACTTTTTTTCATATCTTTATAATAAAATATAGTGTCACTAAAGTGTTATACTATAATTTTTTCATTTTTTTAGTAAGGGGCTGATAATTAAAAGTGAAAAGTACAAGAAAAGATATAATATATAACCTAAAAAATAAAAAAGAAAAAGATAATATAAAAAAGACAGACAAGCAAAAAATAAAAAATAAATTAAGAAATAAAATAGAAAAGCAAAACAATAACAAAGAAATAAATAAATTAAAAAGAAAAAAGACAATAAATTTCAAAAAAATAAATAAAAAGCAATCAAAAAATTATGAATCAACAGGAAATATAACAAGGAAAAAAAGAGCTATATGGGAACTTGCAATAGTTTTAATAATATTCACTCTTTTAGCAGTAAGACTAGCACATATACAGTTCGTAAGAGGTAATGAACTACGAAGTATGGCATATATGCAACAAACCTTAGACAGAAATATTAATCCAAGAAGAGGAACAATATATGATAGTACAGGAAATACAGTGTTAGCAGTGAGTTCAACAGTTGAAACCATAACAGTTAATCCTGTAAATATAGCAAAAGAAAATAAAGAAAAAGTAGCAACTGCACTTACAAATATATTTGATTTAGACTATGAGACTGTTCTAAAAAGAGTAACCAAAAGAAGTTCAATTGAAACCATAGTAAAAAAGGTAGATAAAGAAAAGGCAGATGAACTTAGAATTTGGATGAAGGATAATAATATAACAAGTGGAATAAATATAGATGAAGATACAAAAAGATATTACCCATATAACAATTTAGCATCTCAAATCATAGGCTTTTGTGGAAGTGATAATCAAGGTTTAGATGGTATAGAAGCATGGTATGATAAAGAACTTAAAGGAAGCAAAGGAAAAATAACAAAAGTAACAGATGCAAAAGGCGGAGAGATAGAAAATTCTACAGAAAACTATGTAGAAGCAATCGATGGAAATGATTTAATACTTACAATTGATAGCACTATTCAAGGAATAGCGGAGAAATATCTAAAAGAAGCTTGTATAGATAATAAATGTACAGATGGTGGAAATATTATAATTATGAATCCACAAAATGGAGATATTTTAGCTCTAGCGGGGTATCCGAATTATAATTTAAATGAGCCATATTCACCCAATACAGAAGAACTAAAACAAACTTGGGATAGTTTATCACAAAGTGATAAAACAAAAAACTTACAGGCAATGTGGAGAAATAAAGCAATTTCAGATACTTATGAGCCAGGTTCAACCTTCAAATTAGTAACTGCATCAGCATCACTAGAAGAAAAAATAGCAGAGGTAGATAAAGCAGGAGAATTTTGCTGTACAGGTTCAATTGATGTTGCAGGAACACGTATAAAATGCTGGAGACATTATAGACCTCATGGCTCAGAAAGTTTAAGAGAAGCATTAATGAACTCATGTAATCCAGTATTTATAGGTCTAGGTCAGAAACTAGGAGTGCATACATATTATAGCTACTTAGAAAAATTTGGCTTTTTAAAAAGAACAGGAGTAGATTTACCAGGAGAAGCAGGTTCAATATTCTTAAAAGAAGAGAAAGTAGGGCCAGTAGAGCTTCGGAACAGTAGCCTTTGGACAGAGATTTGAAGTAACACCAATACAAATGATTACAATGGTATCTACTATTGCAAATGGAGGAACATATGTAAAACCAAGAGTTGTTAAGGCAAGTGTAAATAGTGTGACAAAAGAAAGAAAGGAAATAGAAGTAGTAAAAAATGAAAGAGTCATTTCAGAAGAAACTGCTAAAAATGTGCTTAGTATGATGGAAAGTGTTGTAGCAGATGGAACACGGAAGAAATTCACAAGTAAAAGGGTATAGAATAGGAGGAAAAACAGGGACTTCTGAAGATGGTGTAAATACGGGGAAATATGTAACATCTTTTATAGGAGTAGCACCAATATCAAATCCAACTGTAGCGATATTAATTACATTATATAATCCAACAGGAGAAGGAGGACATCAAGGAGGAGGTGTTGCAGCGCCAATAGGTTCACAAATATTTGGAGAAGTTTTACCATATTTAGAAACAGTAAAAGATGGTGAAATAGAAGAAGAAGTGAAAAAAGACGTAGAAGTGCCAAATATAGAAGGAAAAACATTAAAAGAAGCAGAAAAATTACTAAAAGAAAACAATCTAAAACTAATAATATCAAATGAACAAGAGGGAATGGATAAAGAAAATACAACTGTAAAAGAGCAAACTCCAAAGCCAAGTATAAAGGTAAAAGAAGAAAGCAATATATATGTAGATTGGTAAGAATAAAATAGTTGAATATACATATAATATATACTTTTATGATATTGAAAATGTAGCTCTTAAATACAAGGGATATCATTATAATTTAAAAGAAGTTCTGATAAATTAAGAACTTATTATAGAAGGAATAATGCAACAAGCAGAAAAGAATTGTAAAGTTACCTATAGAAAAAACGTTGTTTTTTGTTTAGAATTTTTATTATTATAACAAATAAACACGTTTTTTCTTTAATTTTATAAATTCGTAAATCGCAGTTCCTAATTTAAATTATGGGTTGAACTATATTATAATTTGTGATATAAACATATTAAAGAGAGGGAAAAATATTGAAAACTATAAAAGAGAACATAACCGAAGAAATAGTTGAAAAGAAATCTAAATTCATAGCTGATATTATATATGTTCAAACCATAGAAGAAGCAGAAGAGAATATAAGAAATATTAAAAAAAAGTATTTTGATGCAAAACACCATTGTTTCGCATATAGCATAATGACTTCAAATGGAATTATAAATAAGTCATCAGATGATGGAGAGCCAAGTGGAACCGCAGGAACACCAATTTTAAATATAATAAATAAAAATGAACTTATAAATGTATTAATAATAGTAACAAGATATTTTGGAGGTGTTCTATTAGGTACAGGAGGACTGGTAAGAGCATATTCAGAAAGCACGTTAAAAGCTATAAATAATGCAAATTTTGTAAAAGAAGAAAGAGGATATGAAATAGAAATAGAGATTAGCTATAATGATTTAGAAAAATTAAACTATTATTGTAAAAATAATAATATAAATATAACTAACTCAGAATATTCAGAAAAAGTAATATGTAATTTAGAATTAAATAATGAAGAAAAAACTAAATTATTGACTAACTTAAAAGAATTAAGTTTTAAAATAGAAAGATATAGAGTAGT
>CATLFA010000040.1 GCA_949927585.1 uncultured Clostridiaceae bacterium | reverse complement strand
AAGAAAATTATAGTTTAGAGGAAATACAAGAATTAGTTGTAGAATTTTTTTAACAACAAATGTTATTAATTTGTTATTAACGTATTAATTCTTGATAAGTTTTAATAAGTTGATAAAAATTAATAAAAGTATTGATAAATCAACCAAATATAGAAATAACAAATAATAGCTAAGATATTATAAAATTGTCCCAATGATACTTCCAATAATTATGTCATTATAAGTTAAAAAAGTAATATCAAATGATTGATATTACTTTTTTGTTATATATAAAATAAAAAAGACTAACAAAAGCTAGTATAAAATTTCTTCATAGTATCTTCTATAGCATAAGAAAAGTGTATTACATTTTCGTCTGCATCAATATTAAATACTGAAAGACCAGTTTGTGCATCTTTAAAGATAGAAATATATATGGTACCAATTTGTTTTTTAATATTTTGGCAATTTGTAATATTTAACATACTAAAATTCCTTTTAAAGCGGATAAAATATAAGAATAGCATAGAATAATAAAAACATTCTCGAAAGTTGTATAAAAGCAAAAAATAATAAATTAAAATATGAAATAATTATGTATAATTGGTATTGATAAAATAAAAGATATATTTTAGCATTATTGACTTTAAAAGGTAAAATATATAAAATAACATTGGAGATATTGCTTCTAACTAAAAGAAGAAGAGGAAATTTAATGAAAAAGTTAAAAAATGATTGTAATTTGAAGGAAAAAAATATAGGAACAAGAATACTAATAATAACAATAATATCAATTCTTGTATTAGGACTAAGTATAATGTGTATAAATAAAAATCTAACTGAAAGAAATAAGCAAATAGCAACAGAGAAAATAACTTCAAAAATATCAACAATTAAAATTAATAAATATGTACAAAAACAAATATTTCCAACTTTAGAGGAATTATCTGAAACCTTAAAAGATGATAATGAAATAGAATATATAACACAAGTAAGTAAAATACAAAATATAAAATATGAAGTAGAAGAAAACCAAAATCTAATATATATAAAGTTAAATCAATATCCATATGAATTTGAAATAGATTCTTCACTCCAATTAGTAAGTATAGACGGAACAAAAATAGAAAGTAATAGTATAGAACAAAAAATTAAAGTAAGTGTAGATGTAATAGAAAAGAAAGAAGATATATATAAATGTTTATTAATATTTAGTTCAAATGATGACAAAGAAAAAATAAAGTTTGTAGAGTATCCAAAAATAGAAGGAAAAGAAATAAAATTATTACAAGTAGTAGAAGATGGAAGAACACAAATAGGAATAGATTATGAAATAAATAGAAACGATGTAGAGAGTGTGTTTAAAATAATAACATCAAATGGAAATGTTGTAGAAAAAGAGATAATAAAACATGTACCTAATATATTTGAATATATTACAGAACCATATCATGAATTTGAAATAAAAATTACAGGAAATTATAGAATAGAGTGTTGGGGAGCAACAGGAGGTAATGCAACAGGGATAAGTCAAGCTACTGGAACAAGTGGACAAAGAGCAGATGGAAAAGGTGGAAAAGGTGGATATACATCAGGAGAGATTTATTTACAAAAGGGAGAAAAACTATATGTATATGTCGGAGGACATGGTGCAGATGCAATATCTTATAGAGATTCATTAGGAGGATATAATGGTGGAGGTTTAGGTACTTGGGATCATAGTGATGATGAAGCAGCAGGAGCTGGAGGAGGAGCAACAGATATACGTTTAGTTTCAGGATTGTGGAATGACTTTCAATCTTTAAAGAGTAGAATAATGGTTGCTGCAGGAGGAGCAGGAGCTGCTTGGAAAACAAATGGAGGAGCAGGAGGTGGCTGGGAAGGATTGACAAATAGAATATACTCAGTACCAGGAACTCAAACTAGTGGATATAAATTTGGAATTGGGCAAGATGGATATGGAGTAGGTAAAAATGATGGAGTTGCAGGATCTGGTGGCGGATATTATGGCGGAACGACAAGTGATATAGCAGATGCAGCAGAAGCAGGTGCAGGAGGTTCATCATTTATATCAGGAAATGAAAATTGTAATGCAATTTCAATAGAGTCAACAGAGGGTAATATAATTCATACAAAAGAACCAATTCATTACAGTGGAAAATACTTTATAAATAGCTTTACTGAAGACGGAAATAGTCTTACTCATGTGTCATTAGATAGTGTAGGCAATGGATTTGCAAAGATTAGATTATTAGATAAATAATTAATAACAAATTTATATATATTTTGTATAAAGGGCTTGCATTTGTGAGCTTTTTGTGATATGATAATAGACGTATAAAAAATACACACATTTTAATGAGTTTAAAAAGTGTGCTTGTGCTAAATAAAGCCAAGTCTTTTTAAATGTTTAAGTTAAAGTGGAGGTAAAACAAAAAGGAGGAATAGAAAATGGCAGTAGTTGCAATGAAACAATTACTAGAAGCAGGTGTTCACTTTGGACATCAAACAAGAAGATGGGATCCTAAAATGGCAGAATACATATTCCAAGCAAGAAATGGTATTCACATTATAGATCTACAAAAAACATCTAAAAAATTAGATGAAGCATATAGCTTCATGAGAGAACAAGCAGAAGAAGGAAAAACATTCCTTTTCGTAGGAACAAAAAAACAAGCACAAGAGTGCATGAAAGAAGCTGCTGAAAAAAGCGGTATGTACTACGTAAATCAAAGATGGTTAGGAGGAATGCTAACAAACTTTGGTACAATAAGAAAAAGAGTTGAAAGACTAAACGAATTAGAAAGAATGCAAGAAGATGGAACTTTCGACGTATTACCTAAAAAAGAAGTAATATTACTTAAAAAGGAAATGGAAAAACTAGAAAAAAACTTAGGTGGAATTAAAGATATGACTGAAATTCCAGGAGTTATGTTTGTAGTAGATCCTAAAAAAGAAAGAATAGCAATATTAGAAGCTAAAAAATTAGGAATTCCAGTTGTTGGTTTAATAGATACAAACTGTAATCCAGAAGATTTAGACTATGTAATACCAGGAAATGACGACGCAATACGTGCAGTAAAATTAATATCTGACGCAATGGCAAACGCTATCATAGAAGGTAGACAAGGTGAATCTATGGAAATGGCAAGCCAAGAAGAAACAGTTGCTACAGAACAACCAGAAAGCATGGAAGAAGTAGTGGCAAACGAAGCTGAATAATAAGTAAAAAAATAAAAAGGGTAGAGCCTTTATCTGCTCTATTCTTTTTTAGAAGTTAGAAGTTGGAATATAGGTTAAATACTTCAAAGAAATTCTCAAAATTCAACCTCTAATCTCCAATTTCCAACCTCTAAAAATAAAAGTTAGGAATTGGAGCTGAAGTAAGGATGAATAAGCTAAAACATAGAAAGAAAATACTCTAAAATTCGACTTACAACCTCTGACTTCCAATTTTTAATTACAAGGGAGGAATAAAAAAATGATTACAGCAAATCAAGTAAAAGAGTTAAGAGAAAGAACAGGTGCAGGAATGATGGACTGCAAAAAAGTTTTAACAGAAACTAATGGAGATTCAGAAAAAGCAATAGAATTACTACGTGAAAGAGGACTTTCAAAAGCAGCTAAAAAATCAGGAAGAATAGCAGCAGAAGGACTAGCAGCAGCATATGTTTCAGAAGATGGAAAAGTAGGAGCAGTAGTAGAAGTAAATGCTGAAACAGATTTCGTTGCAAAAAATGAAGAATTTAAGATGTTTGTTGCAGACGTAGCAAAACAAGTAGCTGAAAAAAATCCATCAACAGTAGAAGAATTATTAGCACAAGAATCAATTGCTGAAGCAGGGAAAACAGTAAATGAAGTACTAACAAACAAAATAGCAACAATAGGTGAAAATATGTCAATAAGAAGATTCGAAAGATTTGAATCAGCAAATGGAACAGTTGCAAAATACATCCACGGAGATGGAAAAATAGCTGTTTTAGTAGAAATGGAAAATGCTTCAGAAGAATTAGCAAAAGACATATGTATGCAAATAGCAGCAGCTAAACCAGAATACCTAAATAGAGAAGCTGTACCACAAGAAAGAGTAGAAAAAGAAATGGAAATATTAAAAGCACAAGCTATGAATGAAGGAAAACCAGCAGAAATAGCAGAAAAAATGGTACAAGGAAGAATAGGAAAATTCTACGGAGAAATATGCTTAATAGAGCAACCATTTGTAAAAAATCCAGATGAAAAAGTAGGGAAAATGGTAGAAGCTAAAGGTGCTAAAATAGTAAGATTTGCAAGAATTGAAAAAGGTGAAGGATTAGAGAAAAAAGAAGAAAACTTTGCTGAAGAAGTTGCAAAACAAATAAATGGATAATAAAAGGGAAATATTTGTAAATGGTATTGAAATTTTTATTAATTAGAGTTTTATAAAAAATTTAAGAGAAATTTAAGTCTATGCGAAAAAATCACGAGAAGGAAAGAATACTCGTGGTTTTTTCTTTTTTTGTATGTAATATGTTTTGAGTCAAAATTTTAAATATTAGATATATTAAAAATAATATAAAAGACTTAATATTGTTTTTTACAAAAATTACTAATTAAATTTTTGCAAAAAATATTGACAATAATTTTTTTTAGAGTTAATATATGAATAAACATTCATATATTCATATATAATTAATAAGGAGAAAAATGTAAATGGAAGAAAAAGATTTAGTATGTAATGAAAAATGTCCACACTATAATAAAATAAAAGAAGTAAAAAGTAAGGAACCTTCTTTTGATGAAATAATAGAAATAGCAGATATATTTAAACTATTTGCAGATAGTTCGAGGTTAAAAATAATATGTAGTATATTAAATAATGAACTATGTGTATGTGATTTGTGCGAACTTTTAGGACTCACACAATCAAATGTATCACACCAATTACAATTACTTAGAACATCAAAATTAGTAAAATATAGAAAAGAAGGAAAACAAGTATATTATAGTCTTCAAGATGAACATATAGAGAAAATAATAACTATGGCATTAGAACACATAAGAGAAGAAAAAAACTGATAGAAAAACATTTGAATGAATACTTGATAGAAATGACACCACTGTGCCTTGTTTACAATTTTAAAAAGGAGGAAATAAAAATGAATAAGCATACTTGTAAGCATTGTGACCACTGCAATACAAATGAAAGTAAAACAGAAGAAAAATTAAATAAAAAAGATATAATTTTATATATTATTTCAGTTATAATATTTCTATTAACATTTATACCAATATTAGAAAATTATAAAATATGGTTATACTTAGCAGTTGTATTATTAGCAGGCTATAAATTAATAATAGAGGGAGTTAAAAATATTTTTAAGCTAAACTTTGAAGAAGACACATTAATGACAATAGCAGTAATTGCAGCATTTTGCTTAGGGGAATTTCCAGAAAGTTGTATGGTTGTATTGTTATTTAGGTTGGGTGAATTTTTAGAAGAAAAGGCAGTAGAAAATTCAAATAAAAGTATAAGAAATATAGTAGAAATAAAAGCAAAAACTGCAAATATAATAGATGAAAAGGAAAAAATAAAAGTTGTAAATATAGAAGAAGTCAAAGTAGGAGAAAAAATAATAATAAAACCAGGAGAAATAGTTCCTCTTGATTGTAAAATTTTAAAGGGAACAGCAAACCTTGATATGTCAAGCTTAACGGGCGAGAGTATGCCAATACATGTAAAAGAAAATAAAGATATACTATCAGGAAGTATAAATCTAAACCGGAAGTTTAATATGTGAAGTAAAAAAAGATTATAAGAATTCAGCTGCATCTCAAATAGTAGATTTAGTATATGAAGCGACAAACAATAAAGGAAAAACTGAAAGTTTTATAACGAAATTTTCTAGAATATACACACCAATTGTAATAATTCTAGCAATAATTCTAGCAATATGTATGCCACTAATATTAAAACAAGAATTTAAAAGTTGGATAATGAGGTCACTAATATTTTTAGTTGCATCATGTCCATGTAGTATAGTAATATCAGTGCCTTTAGCATTCTTTTCATGTATAGGAAAAGTTTCAAAAAAAGGAATGATAATAAAAGGTAGCAAACATATTGAAAATTTATCAAAAGCAAGGTATATAGCATTTGACAAAACAGGCACAATAACAACAGGGAAAATGCAAATAGATAAATTAAATTTAACTGGGAATATGCAAAAGACACAAGTACTGCAATATATGTATGCTATGGAGAAAAATTCAAATCACCCAATATCCACAGCAATTAAACAAAAAGTGGAAAGTGAAGGTTTAGAATCAGAAATAATTGTAGATGAATATGAAGAAATTGCAGGATATGGCGTTAAAGGAAAAATAGAAGGAAAAGAAATATTATTTGGAAATGCAAAATTGTTAGAAAAAAGTAATATGAAACAAGAAACAACTAAAAATGCAAACTATTTAATAGTAAATGGAGAAATAGAAGCAAGTATAACTTTTAAAGAAGAAATAAGAGAGAGCAGTTTTGGAATATCAGAAAAATTAAATAAAGTAGGTATTAATGAAACAATAATACTTACAGGAGATAATGAAGAAAGTGCTAATAAAATAGGAAGTAAAGTAGGAATAAACAAAATATTTGCAGGTTTACTTCCAACACAAAAATTAGAAAAAGTAAGGGAATTAAAACAAAGCGGAAAAGTAATATTTATAGGAGACGGAATAAATGATAGCCCAGTTTTAGCAGAGTCAGACTTTGGAATAGCTATGGGAAATGCTTCAGAAATAGCAGAAAGTAGTGCAGACGCTCTACTAATATCAAACAATATAGGAAGCTTACCAAATATAATAAAAACAGCAAAGAAAAATATGAGAATAATAAAATTCAACATAGCATTTTCATTAATAGTAAAAGCTATTGTTTTAACATTAGGCGTTATTCGGAATAGCACCAATATGGCTAGCGATAGTAGCAGATACAGGAGTAAGTTTACTAACAGTATTAAATAGTGTAAGAATATTAAAATAATCACATATTAGTATTAAAATTATAATAAACACCTTGCCTTAAACAAGGTGTTTATTATATAATACAAGCATAATAAAAAAATAAAGAGGTAAAAAAATGAATTCAGAAAAAAGAAAAATTAGTATTAAATTTAATGTATTAGCAATTATTGCAATAATTATATTTTGTTTTGCACTATGTCCAAAAACATTGCAAAATGATACATTTTATACAATAAGAATAGGAGAACTAATACTAAATAATGGAATAGATATGCAGGATCATTTTTCATGGCATGAAAGTTTACCATACACATATCCACACTGGGCCTATGATACAGGGATATATTTAATATATCATTTAGGAGAATTAACAGGTATTCCAGATGGAGGAATGTTATTTATATATGCATCTACAATAATACTTGCTTGCATACTAGGAATATTAATTTACTATATAAATAATAAGTTAACTAAAAATAAATTAGTATCTTTCTTTATAACAATGTTTGCTATGTATTTATTAAAAGACTTCATTGCAGCAAGAGCGCAATTAGTAACATTTATATTATTTGCATTAACCATTCTATTTATAGAAAATTTCTTAGAAAGCAAAAAAAAGTGGTACTTGCTAGGGATAATATTAATTTCAATAGTAATTGCAAATGTGCATGTAGCAGTATGGCCATTTTTCTTCGTACTATTTTTACCATATATAGCAGAATATGTAATTGCTTGGATTGCAGAGAAGAATGTAATACAAAGATTTAAAATATTTAATAAAAAAGATATAGTAAAAAATTTAGAAAAGAAGTTGTCTAAACAAACAGATGAATTAGAAAAAGAATTTCTAAAACAAAAATTAGAAAAGGCAAAAGAAAACCTAATATTAGAGCAAGAAAAACTTGAAATTATAAAAGAAAAAGGAAAAAAATTACGTGAAAACCCATATAAAATAAAGGTAAGAAAAGAAAATGCAGTTTTATGGCTTATATTGGCTATGATAATATGTGTTTGTACAGGATTATTAACACCATTAGGGGACACCCCATACACATATTTAGTAAAAACAATGCAAGGAAATACAACAGCAAGCATTAGTGAACACTTACCACTAACTTTATATAATGATAAGCATACAATGATAGTATTAGTAGTATTATTATTCATATTGATATTTACAGACACAAAAGTAAAATTAAGAGATTTATTTATGATAACTGGGCTAATATATTTATCATTCATGTCAAGAAGGCAAATTTCTTTACTAATATTAATAGGAGGATTTATATTCTCAAAATTATTAACATACTTAGTAGAAAAATATGACCAAGAAGGCTGTAGGAAATTTACAAAGTTCATGACCACAATAATAGGAAGAGTATGCACAATAGCAATAGTTATATTAGTAGCATTTGCAATTTATAAACCAAAAATGAATAACAAATATATAAATACATCAAGCTATCCAGTAGAAGCTTCAACATGGATATTAGAAAATTTAGATGTACAAAATATAAGATTATATAATGAATATAATTATGGAAGTTATTTACTATTTAGAGGAATACCAGTATTTATAGATTCAAGAGCAGATTTATATGCACCAGAATTTAATGGAACTAAAAATGAAGAAGGAAAATATGAAGGAAGAAATATCTTCTCAGATTATATAAATATATCATCAATAGGGACATACTATGAAACAAAATTTGAAGAATATGATATTACGCATGTAATAGTAGTAAAAAAAGCAAAATTAAATATGTTCTTATCAAGAAATTCAGATTATAAGGAACTATATTCAGATGATAATTTTGTTATTTATGAAAGAAATGTGTAGGGACAGACTTGGTACTTAGACATACTTTGAAGAAATTATATAAATTAAGGGGCGATTAGTAATCGCCTGTACTTCAAAAAAGTTACTTAAATAAGTTTTAAAAGGAGCAGTAAATGAAGAAAACATTAATTGTACAAAAAAGTGAAACTATGCGTTTAGATGCATATATAGTAGCTAATTTAGCAGAAATATCTAGAATGGCAGTAAAAAGATTATTAGAAGAAGGTAAAATTTTAGTAAATGGAAAAGTACAAAAGGCATCTTATAAACCTTCGTTAAATGATAAAATTGAAATAGAAATAGAAGCACCAAAAGAAATAGAATTAAAAGCACAAGAAATACCAATAGAAATAATATATGAAGACAATGACATTATAGTAGTAAATAAACCAAAGGGATTAGTAGTGCACCCTGCAAATGGAAACCCAGATGGAACATTAGTAAATGCAATAATGGCAATTTGCAAGGAAAGTCTTTCAGGGATAGGTGGAGAAATAAGACCAGGAATAGTACATAGATTAGATAAAGATACATCTGGTTTATTAATAGTTGCTAAAAATGATATAGCACATATAAAGATGAGTGAACAAATAAAAAATAGAGAAGTAAAGAAAACATATATAGCACTAGTAAGAGGTATTGTCCCAGAAAATGAAGCCACAATAAAAATGCCAATAGGAAGAAGCACAAAAGACAGAAAGAAAATGGCAGTTACCAAAAATGGAAAAGAAGCAATAACACACTTCAGAGTATTAGGAAGATACACTACAAATAATGGTTCATATACTCTACTAGAAATAAAAATAGACACAGGAAGAACACACCAAATAAGAGTACATATGGCGGAAATAGGCTACCCAGTAATAGGAGATAGTGTATACTCAAATGGAAAAAACGAATTCAAGGTAGAAGGCCAATGCTTGCATGCAAAAGAACTACAATTCAAACACCCAATAACAGGCAAAGAAATGAGCCTAGAAGCACCACTGCCACAGTACTTCACGGAAATTTTAGAAGAGCTAAGTTCCCATTAGGGACGTTTCCAAATGGGATATCTGTCACTTTTGGGAACTGCATATAATAATACAAGAAAATGGGATATCCAAAGAATTGTAGGGGTGACTATTAGTCGTCCATTCTTCAACGAAATTGCTTAAATAGAATATTAATTTTAGGGTAATTTCTTCGGAGGGCGGACGAGCTACTAGCTGCCCCTACATATATTTAAAATATAAGATGAAAGGATAAAAATATGGAAAGTGAAATAAGACTTCAAAAATATCTTGCAAATAACGGAATACTTTCAAGAAGAAAAGCAGAAGAGGCAATATTAGAAGGAAAAGTAAAAGTAGATGGAAAAATAGTTACAGAGCTTGGAACAAAAATAAATCCTACAATAAATAAAGTAGAATATGAAGGAAAGCTTGTAAAACCTGAAAAAGAAAAAGTATATGTGCTATTAAATAAGCCAATAGGATATGTAACAACAGTAAAAGACCAATTTGATAGAGATATAGTTACAGATTTAATAAAAGGAGTAAAAGTAAAACTACTTCCAGTAGGAAGGCTTGATATGTATACATCAGGAGCATTAATACTAACAAATGATGGAGACTTTATATACAGAGTAACACATCCAAAACACGAAATAGAAAAAACATATAATGTAACTTTAAGAGGAATAATAGAAAGCACCCAAATAGAAGAATTAGAAAAAGGTGTTAAAATAGAAGACTATATTACAAAACCTGCAAAAGTTAAAATATTAAAAATCGATAATGAAAAAAATATTTCAAGAATTCAAATAACAATACATGAAGGAAAAAATAGACAAGTAAGAAAAATGTGTGAGGCAGTAGGTAAAAAAGTTTTAGCATTGCATAGAGCTAAAATAGGTTTTTTAGATGTTAAAGATTTGAAAATTGGCGAATGGAGATATTTAAATAAGAAAGAGATAG
>CATLFA010000039.1 GCA_949927585.1 uncultured Clostridiaceae bacterium | reverse complement strand
TATAACTTTACCTCTAAAAACCCGGCATACTTCATATATACTAAAGCCTTCATTTAGGATATCTTCGGAATATTTCTTGTTATCGATGGGTTTATTATTAAATAACATCATAATTTTCTCCTTTTACATCAAGTATATTAAATGATTTTAATTTTTCTTTCACTTCACTAAATTTGTGAATTTCTACATTATTAAATCCTATCTTATACATAAAAGATTTTATATGTTCTATATCTTCAAATCTATCTTGTAAATTATTCCTAGATATTACTAAATTCAAATCTTCATTAAAATTTGGTAAAACTGTGTTTTGTTTTTCTATAAATTTCTTTGGCGTAACATCACAAGTAATCCATACACCATTATATTTACTCAACATTTTATAAATATTTTTAGCAACAACTTCCTTTTCTTCAAAAGTTAAATATCTAAGTAATCCTTCATTAATAATTGCTATTTCTTTGTCTTTATCTAAACACTTATCGCATTTAATATAATCCTTATAATTAAGTGCATTTCCGCTTATTATATGTAAATTATTGGGTATCTCTGCAATATCATTTAACAACTTGATTTTATTTTTAGATACATTATTTAAATCCATTTCAACATACTCATATCCTCTTTTCGAGTATATTATTCCTCGTGAAGAATACCCTGCTGCAAGTTCTAATACTTGCGTGATATTTAGATTATCTAGTATTTTATTGGTTAGTTTATATCTTGCTTCTATTTCAGGTGCTAACAATTTATTCAATTTTACATCATTGTCCTTACAATTGTCCTTTAGCCATTCATATATTTCTTTTTCATAAGGTATATCAGTAAATTGTCTAGGATATGCAGTCACTATTGCCGTTGGACTAATACTTTCAAAATTATCTAACATACTAATCTCCTTTAATATAACTTTTGTTTTAAAGTTATTTCAAATTCATTAAATCCATTTTTCATATAAAAGTTTATTGCATTTTTATTTTTAGCAGATGCTGTAACTTTTAATTCTTCAATTTTATTTTGCAAACAATATTCTTTAAATTTGTTCATTAGTTTTGTACCTATACCATATTTTCTATAATCTTCTAATACATACATATTATCTACTTCTGCTAATGATTTTGTTACATAACTCCCTTGTACATTAATACTTCCTGCTAAATATCCTACTACATTATCTTTATCTAATGCAATATAAACAATTTCATTCTTTAGCATATCTTTAAAATAATTTGTTCCTTTTTCTTCAAAAGTCCAACCTACTTTTAAAGCAGGATCAAAATTATTATATTCTAATTCAAATAGTTGATTATTTAGTTTTTGTATGTCCTTTAGATATGTATTATCAGCCTTTTTGATTTCTATATCCATATTAACATTCTCCTCTTTGCTTTAATATTTCTACTGCTTTATCTCTATGTAATTCTTTTACTATTTCAATTTTATTATTAGCATATTTTGATAATACATCTATATCAGTAATCATTTCTGGACAATAATTATCGTTGCTATCTTGTAATGTTGCAGCATAAACAATTCTTGCAAATTCTTCATAAAGTATAGCACCCATACACATCATACAAGGCTCACATGATACATACAAAGTTGCACCTTTTAAATCACCATATAAATTTTTATTTTTAGCTGCACTTTCTATTGCTTGTAATTCTGCATGAGAATACATACTCGTTTCCATTAATGTTTTGTCATCACTTCTGCCAATTATTTCACCATCTTTTACTACAATAGCACCATAAGGATATTTGGCTTTTCTGCTAATTTCAATAGCAATATCTATAAACTTTTCATCCATAATGAAATACTCCTTTGTTAATTTTGCAACATCATGTTGCAATTTTCATATTTTTTTATTTATATCACAAAATTAATATAAATACAATTATTAGCGGATATTAACTTTGTTTTCTAAAATAAAATGCACATTTACACTTTATATATAGCAAAAAGCTAGCACATATAGCACTAGCTTTAATAATTTTACTTTATTCATCATACTTTAAATCTAATTGTATTCCTAATAATTTTCCTGTTTCATTATTATCCGTTAAATGCAATTGTGTATTATTATCTATAATCTTTTTTATCTCTATATATTCTTCTTCAGAAGTACCTCCCTTTATTGTATCTAAAAAATCTTCATTTAGTGTTACAATATACTGAAATCCATATTTATTTGTATATTCTTCTGCTATTTTTATGCATTCACTCTTTTGTCTTGGATCAATATCTGAAAATAACCTACTATCATGACAAATAAACCTAACATTATTATTATATCCATTTATCATAACTGTATAATCATAACAAAATATCTTTATTCCATTAACGCCATCAGATGAATCATCTTGTATTTCTACTGAAACATTAAATCTATTTTGGTTTTTTTCGCTCTCATTATTATCTATTTGTATTCCAGATGTTTTGTTTGGATAGAATCTTTGTGCTAACTCTCTAAATACTAAAATATTTCTATTAATTACTTCTCTAGAATCCTTTAAATAATCATTTGTAATAATATTTTCTTGTTGTAAATTTATGTTTATATTATTTAACTCATTTTTGTATTTTTCTATTAGTTCTTTATAATCATTTAACTTTTCTAATCTATTTTTATATTCATTTAATTTGCTATTTAAAGAATTATATTCTTCTAAGGCGCCAAATGCACCTAATACCTTTAAATTTTCATCTAATGCTTGAGATAATTGTTGCTTTTGTTTTTCTGTTTCTTTAATTTTACTTTTTAATTCATTCTTTTGCTTTATAAGTCTTTTCATTCTATTGTCCAATAATTTGTTATGAAATTCTTCTACTTCTTCTAATTTCTTCACTATCATATCGTTTAGTTCTATTTTTGCTTCTTCATACATAGCAATTATTTTATCTTTTGATACATCTGTCTTAATATTTAAACTCTTATCTATGTTTTCTACTGCATTTTTCATTAATAATAAATCATTTTCTAAATTATTAAGCTCTATTTGTTCTTCGTCAGCTTCCTTTTTTATCTCATAATAATTATCGGCTATTTTAAAATTATCTATTTCATTTTTTAACTTTTCTATATTTTGTTCTAAATTTATAATACTTACATCTATTTTTTCTTTCTTTTTAAAAAATGTTTGTATTGTTTCATCTTTTTCAAATATCTTTTTTGCATTCGTAACATCGTTTTTCTTACATACCAATTCTTTCTTTTTATCAATTAATCTAACATCTAAACCAAGTAAATAATCATTACATAAGTTTTTTGCATACTCTTTTTCTTTAGGTATAAAAATATCGTAATTATCATAACTATACTTATTAGGTCTAATAAATCTTGAAATTAATGGTCTATAAGTTAAATTTTTATATTTAACTTTATCTAGATAAAATAGAGATGACCCCATAAATTCATTAAATTCACTTACTGTCATTTCTTTTTCGTTAAGAATCATTTTGTTTTGCTCTTTACATTTTCTTGTTACAGTATAGTTATCATAATCTATTTTAAACTTTAGAGTAAATTCCCAATCTTCCAAATATTTTTCAAATGTCTTTATTGTACTACAACCTAAACAGAAATGTAATATTTTAATCATAAGAGATTTTCCTACTCCATTATAAGTACTTTTCTTATTCTTTTGTTCATTTGATTTTCCACCTATAATAAAATTTAAGCCATCTTTAAATTTTATTGTCTGAAAAGAAGGTTTATTTGCACTAAGTTCTATTAAATACATTATATATTCCTCCTTCTTCATTTATATCTATTGCACCTATTGAATATAAATAATCAATAGCTAGCAAAATACTATCTACATTATTATATATTGTTCTACTTTTATTATTATCAATCATCTGATTAGTATATGAAATAATTGAATCAATAGTTTTAATATTTTTACCTAAACATTGCAAAATTATTCCACCTATACCGATTAGAGATTCTGATATATTAATATGTTTTTTAGGCATTAACATTATTAATTCTCCTTATTATTTGGATTCAAAAAAATATCGCAGGCTTCAAAATAATATGACATTAATATATATATAGCATTCATTATAGAAATATTATTTTTCGATGGAGTAATCTTATCAACTATATAAAAAAATCTTATTGAGTTTGAATCTGTTTCATCGTTACTAATTTTCTTTATTGCTTCTTCATAGATTCCAGTTAATATTTGTTGAACTTTTTCTTTTTCAAAATCTCCCTTATTTGAAAAATATTCTTCCAACTGACCTATATATATAGAATGTTCATTTAATATTTTTGATACTTCTTCATTCAAATTATTAAACTTAATTTTTTCTTCCATTTCTGCTGGAGCTATCAATGAATCATTTGTTTTGAAAGGCATTTTCATTATTCCTTCTATAACATCATTTAAACTACTAAATGATAAATTTTCTATTGGAACACTTATGATATTTCCTAATATTTCTATTATTTCTTCATCTTTTAATTGAAAAAATATATTTTCAATCTGACTTGCCAATAATAATTTGGCTGTAATATTATATTTCTTACCAACTTCTAAAATTTTTGCATTTATTGTAGGATAAGCCCCTTTATATTTATCATTCATTACAAAATTAAATTCCTTTACTGGGCATTTATCGTTCCAATATTCAATTAATCCATCCAAATCATTTTCAATTTTACTTATTGCTTCTGTTGCATCAACTTTTTCAGGAGCATATACTTGATAATATATTCCTTTTGACGGAATATATCCATCATTTTTTCTGTCTCCTATATTTCCTTGTGTTTTAATTAGAGTAAACTCGCTATCGTATTTATTCATTATGCTTGTAAAAAAGTTTTGAAATTCATATCCGTCTTTCTGGTAAATTTTCAGTTTAAAATATGCATGTGCTATAGCTTTTTCTTGTATATTCATTTAAATATCTCCTTAAACTAATTAATATGATTATATAATAAACTTATTTTTTTTTCTACATTTTTTTATATATTTCAAATAAAATTTATATTTTATATATATCATATATGTATTATAAAAACAAGTGTTTTGTATTAAATTTTTAAATTTGCGGAAGGACTGTAATAAATATCAGTCCCCCATTTTACTATCTTGCATATCTATCTTTATTCCTTTTATTTGTTTTGTTCATATCTTCTAGTTCTGCCTTTTGCATTTGTTTTTCAATTTTTACAACTTCCTTAACTTTTGGTATATCTTCTAAAATATAGTTTGCTGTTTTTACATTTTTTCTGTATCTATTTAAAATAGTAGTACAATCACTTATCTTTTGTTTATATTCTACTATTAGCTTATCATCTTTACAATTTCTTAACTTGTTTCGATATTTTTGTCTTATACCTGTAACCTCTTTAATATCTTCTTCAGTTCGTGTAATATAATTCTTTACATCTTCTACTGTTTTCATCTTTTCTGTTACAATAAGTCTAATTTCATTAGAATATCTATCAATTTGTCTAACTGCTCGTTTCATTTCTGGAGATAATGGCTGATGTTTTTTAACATTTTTTCTAGTATTTATTCCTAATAAGTGAAATAGTAATATAAATAGTACATCTATTCCAGATAGTTTCTTCATACTTTTAAAACCACCTTTAACTTTATAAACATTATATTGTTTATATTTTTTCTTTGGTTTCATTAGTTTATAATAATCTTCTTGCACATAATATGGATTTCGATATACTTTATCAGCAATACTTTGTGGTAAATATTGTTCTCCTAATTGATACATTCTTGTTGCTTTCTTATCATTTATTGAACGAATTGTTGGATATTTTCTGTTTGGATCATCATTGATAATATAACCTTTCTTATACATTGCTTTTTTAAATTGGTCATAAGTTAAACATATTGCAACTGCTTCATTAATAGCTTGTCTCATTAGATTATACTTTGTTGGTTCTCCTCTTTTTTCTGCAAAGTATATACTTCTTGGTGTTTTTCCCTTTGGATTTTCTATAACTATTAGATCATCTTCTCTACATAGTCTATCTGAAATTTCTCTAAATTTATAATATGCACCTTTATTACAATTAAATTTCTTTCCTGTAAACATATTAACTGAATTTACTACAAAATGATTATGATATGTGCCAGTATTAAAATGAGTTGCAACTACTACTTGATATTCACTCCACATTTCTTTTGATATTTCTACTCCTATTTTGTGTGCTAATTCTGGTGAAACTTCTCCTGTTTTAAAACTTTGATATGCATGATATGCTATATTTCCTGTGTATTTATCAAACTTTCTTTGTACAAAATTCATTTCTTCATAAGCTGTTTTTGCTTTACAATTTACTCCTGTTACATACATAGTTTTCTCATTTTCGTCAATAGTCTTTTCACTATTTTCTGCATACATTAATACTTGTTTCAAATCAGAAAAGAGTGTTTTTTCTGGATTTTTCGCATAATTTACTACTCGTGATAAACTATCTTTAATTGCCCATATTTTCGTTGTTGCCATCTTCATCACCATCTTCTTTATTGTTATATACATCTAAAAAATCACTTTGCATCTTTTCTATTTTCTCTTTTATTTCTTCATTATCTAGATAAGGAAATTGATATTTTAAATCAGTTATTCCTGCATATATTTTATAAATTTTTTCATTTGGTACTTCATAAATCTTTTGTTGCAATCCTGATTTTCTTAAATAACCTGATAAAGACAATTTACTCTTTTTTGCATTTCTTTGTAACTTTTTCTTCTCATTTTCACTCACTCTAACATTAATTCCCATTGTTCTATTTCTCATATTTATCTACTTCCTTTTTTGTAAATTTTCGTTCTATTTTTTATAACGTCTTTCATAAAAACTTTCAATTTTCTAGTAGGGGTTACAGGGGATGAAATCCCCTTTCAGCATAAGCTGTCGGTTTTGTGGCAATACAAAACCTATGCTCGCTACACTTATAGACCTTAAATTTGTATATACATTTGTCTTGGCTCTCCTACTAGCATTTTCTTATACATAAATTAATTCTTTTAGTACAATTTCTTCTGCTGTATTTTTAAAATTATTCATCATGCCTACCCAATAAAGTTGGTCAGTATTTTTCACTTCTTCTGTTAAATAATTTTGTTCTTTTAATTGCTTAATTATTAAATCAACTCTTTCTTGTGCTGTTTCTTGAATCTCTTTTAAATGTCTATTCAAAGTTCCTTTTGTAAACATTATCATATATTCTGCTTTCTTATTTTCTTTTAAAAATTTTAGCCTCATCTTTCCATATTTATTTAATATAATTTCTTCTTTTTCTAATACCAAGTTAGGCATATAATAATCTCCAACTTTTGTATATTCAATTCCATATTTATTATCAATATTGTTTCCTTTTAATTTTTTATTTTCCATTTTCAATTCCTCCATTTATTAAAATTTTTAGCTAACTTTTTCTCGCTCTTTAATTCTTATTGCACCTACAATTCTATTTGGCTTTTGCTGTGGAAACTTTTTATCTTCTGAAACTAATTCAACTAATTTAAAAAGTTTTTCTCCATTGTGATTTGTTTCATCAATTGTAAAATATTTTTTCTGATAACCTTTCTTTGGTTCATCTAATCTTGCTACTTCATAATAAGATACTTCATAGTAATCATTTAGTCTTTCTATATATTCTTTTAAGTCTTTTTTATCCATTAATATTGTAGATGGAACTGTTACTTCTTCTTTTCCTTTAGTACAAGGTATCGCAACATCAAACATCCCACAATTCATAAGTTTAGAAATTTGCTCTATATAACTACTCCTAAACTTTATATTGATTAGGTTATAATAGCCTTTCTTATCTTTTTCAATTACAACATTCTCTATAAATTTTGAAATAAATTCTTGCTTTTCTTCTTTTGTTTTACTTTTCCATTCTGCCATAAGCATATCTTGAAATTTATTAGAACGAATTAGTTTTTCTTTTTCTACATCTCTATCTGCCATTATAGCTTGTGGGTTAAATGATTGTTTATTAATATCTATTGCTTGTATTCTTTTTTCTTCTAGTATATTTAGCTTTTCTTCAATCACTTTATAATCTTCTGAAAAATCTTCTACTTCTACAATTCCTTTTATATATGCTTCTTTAATTCTGTTCTTTTGATTTTGCAAACTAGATATCTCTTTATCTAATTTATCTGTATTTCGTTCTTTTTTATCTGCTAAAACAGGAAAGAAATATTTTTTAACTGTCATATCGTATTCAATTAAGTTCATTATTAAAAACATAACTGAATCTTCGACTAAATCCTCTCTTAAATAAGTTTTACAATCTGAACAATGATAGTACATATACTTTTTCTTTTGCCCACCAGATCCTTTACATTGCATTATCTTTCCACATTTTGGACATAATAGCTTTTGCATAAATATATAAACTCTATCTCTACAAAATGCTCTTTGATTTTTCTCTTTTTGATTTTGTACATCTTCGTACATTGCTCTCGATATAATAGGCTCTACAACGTTCATATAAACAACAGTTTCTTTTTCTTGCTTATTTTTATATTGTTCAAAATCTCCTACATAAATTTTGTTATTGATTATTTTAGATACTGTTGCATCTTTCCATTGCTTGTTTGTTAGTGTAGGTATTTTTTCTGCATTTAAAATATTTGCTATTGTTTGATAACTTTTGCCTTCTAAATACATATTAAATATCCTTACAACCAAATCTCTTGTAGTCTCATCTATTACCATTTTCTTATTTTCTCTTTTGTAACCTAATGGGCAAGTTCCGAGGTACATGTCCAGATTTTATTGCTCCTGTCATTCCAAATTTTGTTCTTTCTGATACTATCTCAATTTCTAGTTGTGAAAGAACTGTCAACATTCTTACAAAAAATCTTCCGATTAGCTGAAGATGTATTTACATCATCTCTATCGCAAATGAGATAGCAATTATGCTTTTCTAACTCTGATATTAGAACTTCTAAATCTCTTACAGACCTTGTAACTCTATCTAACTTATAAGCTACAATATAATTGATTTTTCCTGCTTTCATATCTTCTAACATTTGCTGAAAAGCTGGTCTATTTGCCATATCTTTTGCAGATATTCCTGCATCTTTGTAAACTTTGTATATTTTATAATCTTTATATTTACAAAGTGCCTTTAATTTCTCCTCCTGTTCTCCTAAACTAAATCCGTTCCCTTGCTTGATCTTCTGTACTTACACGAATATAAATTCCTGCTATTTTCCTTTCTTCATTCATTTTTACATATCCTCCTTCCAAATTATGAATAGAAAGGCAACTATAAATGATTGTCTTATGGCTTTAGCCATTAGAAATCATTATATGCATAAAGCAAAAAGTGCCACATAGCATAGTTTTAGCTATTAGCACTTTTAGAGTTTTTATATTTATTATTACTATCTCTTTAATTTCTTTTTAATAACACAAATAAACCAATATAGTATAATTTTTAAAAAAACTCTAAAATGCATTGCCGTTCTATGTTATGTATTTCCGCTAATATGTTCTTGTAATTTGGATAACGGATATTTTGTACTTAAATCATTTACATAGAAATAATCGTGTTCATTAAAGAATAGGTACAAACTATCTTTAATAATTACTCTATGGGGCTCTACATACGCTAAATTGGTATGTTCAATAATTCTTAGACAACCATTTATTATTTGTGGCTGTTCCTTTCCTTTAAATTGCAAACGGCACGCCCATTCGATTTTAGAGAGTAATTCTTTACTCATATTGATTTCTTGTTTAATTATATGTAACATAATACCACAAAAACCTCCTTTTTTCAATATTTTGGGTCAAAAAAAGACCGTTTCTTTTGAAACGGTTTAAGTTTTTGTGTTCATCAAACTTTTTGATAGTCTTGAATTATAGTTATATCAAGCTTTTCAAAAAGTTCGACGAAAACTCTTATTGGCTGGGCTGGCTAGATTCGAACTAGCGCATGCCAGAGTCAAAGTCTGGTGCCTTACCGCTTGGCTACAGCCCAATGTTTTATTATTATTATTTTATTATGCTTAATAATCAATAAATTTATTCTTTTTTAAATAAATGGGGTGGAATATGGGACTCGAACCCATGGTCTCCAGTGCCACAAACTGGCGCGTTAACCAACTACGCTAAATCCACCATGTTACAAGCATTTATAATTTTACTCTATTTTAATTAAAAAGTCAATATCTTTGTATCATTTTTTTGTAAATTCAATATTTTTTATTATGCTTTATAGCTAAAAATATTATTTCTTATTTATAATTAAGGGCATTATTCAGTATTTCTTACCGATTAAGCCCTTATATTATAAGACTATTTATTACTTTCATAACTTATATTAGTCATTATCTTCCTCTGGTGCCTCTACTGGGCAAACTCCTGCACATGTTCCACAGCCTATACATTGTTCAGGGTCTATTATGTATTTATCTTCTCCTGGTGCTATGCAACCTACTGGGCATTCTGCTGCGCACGCACCACATTGTATACATTTGTCTGTTATTTTATATGCCATTTATTTCACCTCCTAGTTTTTTCCTAATTTATATGTAATCTGCTTCGTTTAAACAGTTAACTTATATTTCATCTTCTTCTACATTTGTTTTATCAATTTTCTCTAGTTTTTCTAATTCTTGTAATTCTTTCATATGTTCTTTCTCTTCTTGATCTATTTTATCATTTGATACATTTTTTATTATTTTTATTTCATTTCCTTCAAAACGCTTATAATAATATTCTCCTTCTGAATCCTTTAGTTTTACTCTTACTCTCTCTTTAAGCGTTTCTACACTGTCTACTACTCCTTCTCCATCTTCTGTTTTTACTATTGCTCCTATTTTTGGAAGTTTTTTTAGTTTTTCTTCATATACATCTTGTTCATACTTTAAACAGCACATTAGCCTCCCACAATTTCCTGAAATTTTTGAAGGATTTAATGACATGTTTTGTTCTTTTGCCATTTTTATTGATACTGTTTCAAAGTTACCTAGAAAAGAACAGCAACAAAGCTCTCTTCCGCAAATTCCGTTTCCACCAATTCTTTTTACTTCATCTCTTACTCCTATTTGTCTTAGCTCAATTCTTGTCTTGAAAATTGTAGCTAGGTCTTTTACTAAATCTCTGAAGTCTATTCTTCCGTCTGCTGTAAAGTAGAATAATACTTTGCTATTATCAAACTTAAATTCTACATCTGTTAATGTCATTTGTAGTTTATGTTCTTTTATCTTTTTTAGACATATTTGAAAAGCTTCTTTTTCCTTTTGCTTGTTTTCTTCATAGTGCTTTTTATCTTTTTTATTTGCTATTCTAATAACTTTTTTTAATGGTGCTACTATCTTTTTATCAGTAACACTTCTATTTGATATTACAACTTCACCATATTCTTCCCCTTGTGAAGTTTCAACTATAACGAAATCTTTATTTGTTATTTTTAGGTCTCCTGGATCAAAGAAATATACTTTTCCTGGCTTTTTAAATCTAACTCCTACTATATCTTTCATTCTTATTATCATTCCTTTCTATATGTGAATACTTAGTTGCTTTTCTTTTATATATTACATTCCTTAAACATATTCATTAAAAGCCAATCAATAGTCATATCATAATTACTATTACTATTTATTCTTTTCTTTGTTTCTTCTACATATTTTACACAATTGATTTTTTTTATC
>CATLFA010000038.1 GCA_949927585.1 uncultured Clostridiaceae bacterium | reverse complement strand
AAGGCTTTGATGGCAATTTTGGGGCATTTTCAGAAGGGTCAAAAAAGTGGGGATTCGAACCGCATTTTCTTATTAAAAAACAAGGACTTAAACCGAAATTTAAGCCCTCTGTCTCAACTGGCTGGGGTGGCTGGATTCGAACCAAATCCCATACGAACCTTGTAATTACATAAAATCAATAACTTATCTAATTGTTTGCTTCGAGCAAAAACACGATTTATTAGCAAAATTTATTAGCACCTGCTAATAAAATATATTCACCTCAAGTGCTTGTCAATAAGGAAAATAAAGGCGTTCAGCGGTTTGAAAATTGCTAATAAATTTTGGATGAATAAAACTGTAAATTCTATTTTACAAAAATTTATACAGTGTTTTGTCTTAACAAAAAGAATTACACACTTGAAAAATAGATTAAACCATTATAAACTACCCCTATATCGAAAAAAGGATTTCAAAATGAATAGTGAAGAATTTAGCATTGATGCCTTAAAAAATGCCCTAACAACATTAAACAGTTGTTGGGAGGTATATACGCTTAAAAAAAATGACACGTCAATAGCTGATATTGTGGCGGATTCTTGTGTGAAACGTTTTGAATATACGATGGAAACTTCGCTGAAGTTAATGCGGAAATATCTGAAATTGGTTTATGCAAAAGAAGATAAAGAGTTGACTGTAAATAATATTTTTCGTTTGATGGCAGGTTATGATATGATACAAAACTGGGAGAATTGGAAGTTGTATTATGTCAAGCGCAATGATACATCTCACGAATATAATATTGAAAAAGCTCGTGAACTGTTGAAAATTATCCCGCAGTTTATAGCTGATGTTGAATTTTTGGTAACCAGTTTTGAGAATGCCTTGACAAGAGGATAAAATGATTAAAGGTGTGACGGCAGGGGAAGACGATATTATAAAATCTATTCTTGCACCATACAGAGAAGCCTATAAGTTTTATTTTTATGGCTCCCGTGTGAAAGGGACACATTCCAAAGTCTCCGATTTGGATATTTTAATTAAAGGGGCAACTGAAATGCCCTTAGAGCTGGTTGAAGACTTAAAACAACAGTTTGATGATAGCTCTCTGCCGTATATTGTCAATTTTTCAGATTACCATAAAATGGATGAAAATTTTTATAAACTAATTAAAAAAGATTTAGTTTCAGTGTGTTGATGATTGTTTGTAATGTTTTCTCGTCATTTTTTTTGATTTTAAGTGCGGAAGTCGCAAAACATATATAACTGTCGCAAAAATACCACGGTAACGTTGTACGACGAAAAAATACTTGCTTTTATATTGAATATTTTTTGAAAAAAACGATGAAAATTGAGTTGTTTGGAAATACCGAACAACTCAAACAGAAAGTTTTCATCAAGTAAAGCATAATATAAATAGATAACTCTTCGGAAATACCGAACAGTTCAAATAGAAGTCTATAACAAAATAAGAAACAGTATGAAATGGTAAAGGTTCATGTTACTACTAAGCTAAAGTTTAGTTAGTAGAAATTTTGAATGTCAAAGACATAGATGTAATCTAAATAATCTGTTAAATAAGCTAATCTTATGTTGAATTTTATACGCAAGGCTTGTATTATGCCATTATGAAAGGTCGAAATGGAACATTTAATGAACATACAGCTAGAGAATAGTTCTGCATATAAAAAGAATCAATGCGTTATAACTGAAAGAAATTATAACTCTGTTTTTAGTGATATCGAAAATAATAAATATATGGATTTTTACATCAAGAAACAAATTGATGTGAATGAAGAAAATATCTTACAATATAACAAGAAATTACTTGATACACTCATAAAAGATAGAACAACTGGTCGAAATATTATATGGGCTACTTCTGATTACGAAGAATTTGGTGAAGCTTATAGTTCAAATTGTGAAATTTTGTCAGCTTTAATTACAGGAAGTAGAAATAATATTATTCGACCAAGAGCTGCTAAATCACGTGATAATCAAATAAGTAGAACAAGAGATAAAGCCGAAGTTTTTACACCATCTTGGGTTTGTAATGCCCAAAATAATTTGGTTGATGAACAATGGTTTGGCAGAGCAGATGTTTTTAATTATACAAAAGATAAGCAATGGCAGGCGATAAAAGAAAAAATAGCCTTTCCTAATGATAAACAGCACACGTGGAAGAAGTATGTTGATGGTAATCGTATGGAAATTACTTGTGGTGAAGCTCCATACTTAGTTAGTCGATATGATACGGTTACAGGAAAGTATATTAAAATTGAAGAACGTATTGGCCTCTTAGATAGAAAATTACGTGTGGTTAATGAAAATACAGAGGATGTGCAAGACTGGTATAAGTGGACAGTGCGTGCATTTCAGAGCATTTATGGTTTTGAATATCAAGGAGATAATTTGTTATTAGCTCGAGAAAACCTGCTATATACTTTTATTGATAATATGAAATTTAAGTTTAGTATTTTGCCAAACGTAAAACAATTACAGGAAATTGCGACCATAATTTCTTGGAATATATGGCAGATGGATGGTTTAAGCTATACCATTCCAATGTGTGATATAGCCAAGAAAAAAGAGCAATTATCATTTTTTGATAGAGATGACACTCCTCAATATTGCAAAATTAAAGATTGGCGAGCAAAAGAAATTATAACATTTAAGTCTTTGGTGGAGAAAGCATAATGGATACAACTGTTTTAGACGAAATTATTGTTGGTCGTGTTGAGCCGCATATTTATGCTTTCAAAACCAATACGATTCCTAATTATCTGAAGGTTGGTGATACATATCGACCAGTTTCAGATAGGCTTAAAGAGTGGAGAAAGTATTTTCCTGATTTACAAAAAGAATTTGAAAACAAAGCAACTGTAAATGATGAAATATTCTTTAGAGATTTTGCTGTTCATCGATATCTTGAAAGAGAATTGAATAAAAATCGTTTACAAAAGTCAGATATAAAACAAGATATATACTATTCCTGTGAATTTTTTAAAGATACTAATAAACAGGATATTAAAAATGCAATAGATGATATTATAGGCAGTTATCAGTCGACTCCAAATAAATATCAATATTATAAAACAGCTGACAGTATGCCAGTTGTTACTGAATATCCATCTACAGGCTATTGGATACCAAGACCAAATCAACAAGAAGCAATCGATAATTTTTGTAAGGCAGTTAACAATGGTCGTACTAATCTTCTAATGTATGCCGTGATGCGTTTTGGCAAATCGTTCACATCTATGTGTTGTGCAAAAGAAATGCCCGTATCTGATGGTATAAAAGGGGCTAAAATTGTATTAGTTGTGTCGGCAAAAGCTGATGTTAAAGAAGAATGGAAGAAAACTGTTCAAAGTGCAGATAATTTTCAAGAATATAAGTTTTTGGATAGTGAACGATTAAAAGAAGAAAATAGTATTACCAATACTTTGAAAGAGGGGAAGAAAGTTGTTATCTTTTTGACTTTGCAGGATTTACAAGGTTCCGAAATCAAAAAAAAACATAAAGAAGTTTTTGAAAGCCAAATAGATTTATTGATTGTTGATGAAACACACTTTGGTGCAAGAGCACAACAATATGGAAAAGTGCTTAATCCAATAAAATACGAAAAAGATATAAAGGATAAATATACTTCGAAAAAAACAGATGCAGATATTGGAGATTATATTGAAAGTGAGATCGCTGATGAACAAGTTAAGCAATTAAATTCAAAAGTTAAATTGCATTTATCTGGTACACCATACCGTATTTTAATGGGAAGTGAGTTTTCGAAAGAGGATATTATTTCATTTTGCCAATTTTCTGATATAGTCAAAGAGCAAGAAAAATGGGATGATGAAAATTTATTGAATGATATAGGCAAAAATGATAAACCAATAAAAGAGTGGGATAATCCTTATTACGGTTTTCCGCAAATGGTTAGGTTTGCTTTTAACCCCAGTAGAGCCGCACAAGAAAGGTTACAAGAATTAAAACAATCGGGGGTGAGTTATGCATTTTCGGCATTACTTAAGCCAAAATCCGTTCGAAAAGCAGATAATGATGACCATAAAAGATTTGTTTTTGAAAAGGAAGTTTTAGAATTATTTGAAGTTATTGATGGTAGTAAAACAGATGATAATATCTTAAGCTTCTTGGATTATGATAAGATAAAACAAGGCAAGATGTGTCAACATATTGTTTGTGTTTTACCATACTGCGCTTCTTGTGATGCTTTAGAAGAATTAATTAAAAATAATAAAAATAAATTCAAAAATTTAAATAAATATGAAATCATCAATATTTCTGGTGTTGATAAATTTAATCTTTATAAAAGTGTTACAGATGTTAAAAATAAAATTAAAAAATGTGAGACCGAAAATAAAAAAACACTAACACTGACCGTGAATCGTATGTTAACAGGAAGTACTGTTGAGCAATGGGATACAATGATTTATCTTAAAGATACATCATCACCTCAAGAATATGACCAAGCTATCTTTCGTCTTCAAAATCAATATATCAGAAAAATGATAGATGAAAAAGGTGATGAAATTAAGTACAATATGAAACCTCAAACTTTATTAGTTGATTTTGATCCACATAGAATGTTTGTTATGCAAGAACTCAAATCACAAATATATAATGCTAATGTTGAGGAAAGAGGCAATTTAAGATTAAAAGAGCGTTTAGAAGAAGATTTAAGAATATCTCCTATTATTGTATTCAATAAAGATAAAATTAATCGGGTTGAACCGAATGATATATTAAGTGCAATTAGTCAATATTCAAGTAATAGAAGTGTTGTTGATGAGGCAAGAGATATTCCTATTGACTTATCTCTTTTAAATGTTTCCGAAATTAAAGCAGAGATTGAAAAACAGGGAAAATTAGGTTCTAATCAAGGTTTTACTATTGACGCAGTAGAAGGTGATGATACAGATTTAGATACTTCTACCTCGGATTCTCCAGAAAATCTTCAAGAACCTAAAAATACGCCTCAAGAAGATGATAAAACTAACTCAAACAAAGATATAGAAAGTATTAGAAATAAGTTTAGAACTTATTATTCTCGTATTTTGTTTTTTTCCTTCTTATCAAAAAGCAATGTTTCATCTTTAGATAATGTGATTTCTGTCATTGATAATGCAGATAATAGAAGAATTGCAAAAAACTTGGATTTGCAAAAAAATATTCTAATCTTATTAAAAAACAATATAAATGTTTTTGTATTACGGCAATTGGATTATAAAATTCAAAATATAAATAAATTAGCAAATGATTTGACTATAGAACCAATAGAAAGAGCAATTAGAGCAATTAATAAATTTAATCGTTTATCAGCATCGGAAGTAACAACATCTCAGAAAGTTTGTGAGGATATGATTGCATTGTTGCCAGATGAAAGCTTTACAAAGCTCAAAGAAAAAGATGTTGTGATGTTAGATATAGCAAGTAAGGCTGGTGAATATACTTTTGCTATTTGTAATAGATGTAAAGCACTTAATATAGATATTTTAGCAATTAAAAGTTCCATATTGTCAATTCCGACTTCATCAGTTGCTTATGAGTTTACTCGTAAGGTTTATGAAGTTTTAGGTTTGGATACAAATTGTATTGCTGAAAGATTTACATCATATGATTTATTAAAAGTTAAAAAAATAAATAAAAAAGTTAAAAATACAGATAAAATTGATTATCAAAAGATATCGGATATTATTTTGCAAAATAAAAAATTTAATACAATTAAATTAGATGCTGAGATTATGAAAGAAGGTGATAAAATGAAAGTAGAGGCAGTTGTTGGAAATCCTCCATACCAAGAAAGTGATGGGGGTGCAAAAGCAAGTGCTAAACCAATCTATCAGAATTTCATAGAGATTGCACGGAAGCTAGCTTCAAACAAAATATCTATGATTACACCTACACGATGGTTCGCTGGTGGCAAAGGTTTAGATGAATTTAGAAATATGATGCTTAATAATACACAAATTAAAATTCTTTATGATTGTTTAAATCCTGAAAGTTTCTTTCCTAATACAAATATTAGAGGTGGAGTCTGCTATTTTTTGATGGATAAACAATATAATAATTCTATAAGTAATGTAAAGGTAATTACACGGACAAAAGATGGAAAGGAAAATATAAACCAACGCCCATTAAAAACAAGAAACTTTGACATCTTTATAAGAGAACAAAAGGCTGTTGAAATATTAAATAAAATGTTAATTAATCCTTCAATAAAAATGATGGAAGATTATATATCTCCACGAAAACCTTTTGGACTAGAAGGAAGTTTTATAAAAACAAAAGCTTTCCATAAAAATAGAAATGACTGTGCAAATCCTGTACTATGCTATGGGAAAAGTAAGATTGAAGGGTATGTAGAAAAAGCAGAAATACGCCATAATGTTGATACAATAGACAAATGGAAAGTATTTATACCGTATGCAAATAATATAGGAACAGAGTTGAATGATGATAATTTGAATAGTTTTATAGGTGAGCCTAATAGCATATGTACAGAAACATTTTTGATTATTGGACATAATTTGAAATTAAAGAAAGAAAACTGTGAAATTATATCTAAGTATTTGAAAACGAAATTTGCTAGATTTTTACACAGTTTAGCAAAAATAAGTCAACACGCAACTGCCAAAACTTATCAATTTGTTCCGATGCAAAACTTTACAAATAATTCCGATATAAAATGGAACAAAACAATTCCAGAGATTGATAAACAATTGTATAATAAATATGGTCTATCAGCAGATGAAATTGAGTTTATTGAACAAAAAATCAAACCAATGGAGTAGATATGTTTAAAGATAAAAATGAAAAGATAGTCGTAAAGGCTGATAATCAAGGAATAGCTATTGGTAAAATGGGAAATTCAAATACAATTATACAAACATCAAAAGTTAAAGAAAAAGAAGGATTTATAAAAAGAATAATAAGGATGGCACTAGATGTTTGGGAATGGTTCACAAAATAAAACTGTAGCAACAGCAAGAGATAATGGTATTGCTATTGGTGAAATGGGAAATGACAATTTTGTTGCACAGAATCAAAACTTTTATATCTTTATGCAAAATCCTATATCTCCAGAAGCTTTTGAGCTTTTTGATCATGGGAAAAAAGTTAGTTCGAAAATAGATTTACAAATAGACAAAGTAAAAGAACTTATTAATTCAGGACAAGTTCAAAAAGCATTAGAAAGAATTCAAGAAATTGAGGATATATGGAGCGATGATTTAACCAAATATCACAGATTTAGATTAGAAACAGATCGCGGTATAATTTTTTCTATACAAGGTGATTATCATAGTGCTGCAAATAAATTTATAGAAGCTTTTGACTTAGAACAGAACGAGATTACGTACGCTAATAAAATTTTAGCTTATACACTTCTTAAAGATAATACAAAGTTAAATCAGATAATTGCAGAAGCCCAAAAAGCATTTCCAAATAGTAAAGCTATTACAAGCCAGATAATAAGAACTTATATAAATGATAGTTCAGTTAAGGATCTGCATAATCTTGATGATATTATATTTACAGATGCTCTATGTTGTTTAATGGCTAGTTCTTTTTATGCTGAAAGAAATGATTTAAAAAATGCATTAATAATGGCTCAAAAAGCTAATGAAATTAAACTAAATGATTGGCAAATTATGGCTAATTTGGGATGTTACTTAATTTCTGATATATTTTTAAATCGAGTTAATTATTCACTATTAACGGATGAACAATTTAAAAATATGCAACAAGCGCAATCATTATTTGAAGCGTCGTGGAATATAGTAAAGGATAGTGAATATCCTTTTGATTTTATATCCTATATACCTATTAATTTATTTTCATTATATGGTCTTCAACAAAATAAAGAGAAGGTCGATGAGCTACTAAACATTTTATGTGATAAATTACCAAATAATCCTAATATCGTTTTTCACAAGATTATGAGGAATTTAGACACAATATCCGATGATGAACTATTAAAACTTCAGCCACATCTTTATAATGATCACGCAAAATTATTGGCTGATATCTATATAAATAATGGTGAATATGAAAAAGCATTGAAATATATATCACAAGCACCAGAAAAAGATGATATATTCATCATTACGATGAAAATGCAGTGTTTATGGCACCTTCATAATGATGAAAAAATGGCGAAAATGAAAAAACAATATAAAGATAAAACTATTAAAGCAATTTTAAAATTTATTGAGACAAATAATCCCGATATTTTATTAAAAGTTAAAGATAGTGCAAAACGTGATGATTTGAAATTGTATATTGCTCAATCTTTATACGGATATTCTCGATATAGAGATGCATCTGACATTTTTCAATCTGTAATAAAGCATAAAGATTTGAGAGATTATGTATATAGACAATATTTAGATTGTTTAGCACGGACAAATAATTTTGTAGAATTAAAAAAACAATTAAGTGGATTTTCTATAGACAGTATGGATGATTGGGCAGTATGCTTATTGGGTTGTGCATATGCTGGAATTTCAGATTTTTACGAAGCAGAAAAATTGTTCAAGATATTATATGAAAAACACCGAGATAATGCTAACTATATTTGTAATTTACTGATTACTTTAATTAAACTCCATGAAAAATCTAAAGTTATAGATATTCTCAATAACATCAATATAGATATACATAAATTGCAAGGTGATATTAAATATAAATATAGTATTATATCATATATTAATAATTACATAGACCAAGAAAAAGCACTCGAACAAATATATTTGCTTACGGTTTATAATATGGCTGAGGTTGAGGCATGGAATCAATATTTCATTTTTATGATAGAGAATCATATTGAAAGAAATAATAAGACCGCATACTTATTACAAGACCTTGCATCACAGTCAATTAAGTGTATTTTTATTGATGATAATACAGAGTTGAAAACTAAATATTTTGATATTATGACAACGCAAAATCCGTTAGCTAAAATTTTATTGTCACATCAGCAAAATGATATTGTTAATTTAACACCTTCTGTTAAAGTATTAATAAAGGATATAAATGATAAATATACTATTTTACTGGAAATTATTAGTAAAAATATATTTTTAGAATTTCCTACCAATAAACAAATTGAAAGAATTACAGCAAGTTCGCCAGAAGAACTTTTTTCATATTTACAAACTATATCCGAAGATCAAAAAAAACGTTGGAGTGTATGTCAAGAAATTTACGATAATGGATTTCCTATAACGCTACTTGCAGGAATGATAAATAAAGATGTATTTTCGGTGTTAGAAACATTACAACTATCGCATTTAAATATAGCAAGAGGTACAGTTCATGAAGTTGATAATGCTGTAAAACTATGTACAAATCATGATAAATATATTATAGACACTATAACTTTATATAATATATTCACATTTCAATTGCAAAACATACTTAGCTCATTGAAAAATAAAATATACATAGCTCAGAGTACGAAAAATAAGTTTATATCTATTATAGAAAAAATTAAAGAGTCAGTTAAGCTGCAAACGAGTCGTTTGCAAACAGATGCTGAAACAGGAAAAATGTATATGTTAAATTCTGAACAGCTAAAAGATGTTGCAAATATTGAACTTCAACGTTTTGATGAGATATTAAAGTGGATACAAGATAATGCAGTAATAGTAAAAGCCAAATATGAAACAGAATTTGAAAAAGAGCAAACGAAAATTTTATCTGCATTGTCAGAATTTGATGATGAAGTTTCTGAAATTGTTAATATAGCAACTGAAAGAAATCTAATTTTAGTTTCGGACGATTTACATCTACGGGATTTTGTTCAAACTTTTAATATTCGTAATATATGGACACAGGTTATATTAAAAGTGCAACAAGTTTCTGCAAACACCTATAATGCTTTTCTAAAAGCATCTGTTTTCAGGCATCATACATTTATTTCACTGACTGCACATGATTTAATATATTGTTTAAAGAATGATAGTACTAGCGACCTAAAAGAATTTAAGGAGTTAGCCTATGGATTAGGGAAAGCAAGCTCAGATTCTGCAGCACTGGTCATTCAAGAAACATTAGTCTATATTTGCTCTCAATATCCAAAATATGCAAAATTGTTTGTGTACAATATCATTATAAATGCATATTTGCAAAATGGAACAAGTTTAGATTTTGAAGAACGCTTGAAAAATTTACATATTATAGGAAATATATATAGTAACTTTCATAAAGCTTTATATTTATGGGAACAAGGACATTTTGTTGTTCATTTTTGATATTTAAAGTAGGTTAAATGATAAACTAATTACGAAATTACTGCAAGCCGCAACAGAATTCATACGTTACTATACGGAACATAAAAACGAACTTACTCAGTAATAAACTCATGGCACTTGTTCTTATGCGGAGAGTAAGGGCATTTCCCGCCGTGGGGTTTCGGAGCTTGTTTGCCGCAATAACGGCAGACAAAGCTCTTTTTCTTATTCAGTTGTTTGCGGAGTTTTTGCATTTCCATACGAAACACCGCTGTTAAATTATCGGTTTGAACCGTATCACTCAAATTTAATATTTTTTGCATTGTTAATCCTTTCAAATGTCAATTTCATATATAATTAAATTATTCACAATAAGATATTGATTTTATGTAATATTTCCCTTTACTTTTAATCAAAATATGTTATACTGTACATAGTAAAAACGAATCGATTCGTTTTTATGAAATTCACAAAATATGCAAATACCAAGCTTCTGCTTTTTGCGGAACAGATTTGTATATTTGAAAGTGAGGTTAAAATGCCGCTCCTATCAATAACGTCAGAAATAGTTGGTAGAGCGGTTTATAACCTCAATCCACTAAACGGAGCGCCAGTCGAAAGATTGCCGCTCTTTTTTTATTTTAAAGGAGCAAAATATGAGTATTGAAAAAATAAGACAGTTAAACGACCAACTTCGCAAAACATTTATTGGCGGAAAGGTGCTTTTAACCGCAGGTGTTTACGAATTAGACGATAACGACCGAAATGAACTTTTAAGACAAGTTCGGGAATTTGATAATTTTACCGAAGACAATGACCCGTACGGAGAACACGATTTTGGAGCAATAAATTTTCAAGACGATACATACTTTTGGAAAATAGATTACTATGACATTGATTATAATTATTTAAGCCCCGATACAAGCGACCCCAATGTCACAAATCGTGTCCTAACTATAATGCGGGGAGATGAATATTGAGAAAAATATATCACCAAGGCAATGTAGATTATCTGTGTGGATTATATGCATCAATTAACGCTACTCTATTATCAACCGATAAGTTAGCTACGTTCAGCCGAGCAAAAGTCCGAAGCTGGTTTCAGTCAATTATTGCGGATTTATCAAAACACCGTAAGCTGTTAGCTGTTCATAAAGAAGGCTCTGATATTGAAATGATGGAAAGCTATATAAAAATTATACAAGCACAAATGCCTGAAAAGATAAATTTGACTTATTATAAACCATTTTTGAAAAACACACGGACATCAACCGCTATCAAAAAAATATCAGTTATATCAACACAGCCAAATACGGCTGTGATTATAGGTATTAGCGGTTTGTATGAACACTGGAGTTTAGTCGCAAAAACAACAGCCGATAGAATTTATCTAAATGATTCAGACGGATTAACGTTTTTATATATTAAAAATATGCCTCTGCGTTATAATTTGATTGTTGCAAATACAATTGTCGTAACAGCGAAGGCTGTGCAAACCAAGTATAGCTTAGCTCAACAGGCAAAAACTTTACAATTAATGTCAAATTAACGTTATTCTAGATGCTTCTTTTACAGCTGCATGTTACAATAAGATATAAAGTAAACAAGACGACAGAGGGGGAAGA
>CATLFA010000037.1 GCA_949927585.1 uncultured Clostridiaceae bacterium | reverse complement strand
AAATGATAATTTATATGAAATATCTAGAAAAATATTTGATAAATTATATAAAGATAGTGAAAATTGGCAAGAATGTAAAATTCAAGATATTGGTCTATATATAACCGATTATGTTGCTAATGGTAGTTTTAAAAGTTTGTCAGACAATATTAAGATATATAATACAAAAAATTATGCGTTATTTATAAGAAATACCGATTTAAAAGTAAATTTTACCAAAGAAAGAAAATATGTAGATGAACACTCGTATAACTTTTTAAGCAAGAGCAAACTTACAGGTAGAGAACTTATTATTTCCAATGTAGGAGATGTGGGTAGTATCTATTTATGTCCATTATATAAAATTCCAATGACCCTTGGGAATAATGTAATAATGTTAGATTCTAAAGATTTGAAAGTTAATTACAATTATTATCTTTACTATTTCTTTTTAAGTGCTACCGGACAATACTTAATAGATGGTATTACTGGAGGATCGGCACAACCAAAATTTAATAAGACGGATTTAAGAAATTCTATAATTAAAATACCTTCAGAAAATAAAATTATAGAGTTTAACAAAAATATTATTCCAATGTATGATATTATAGAGAAAAATATAATGGAAAATGGAACTTTATCAAAACTACGAGATACATTAATACCCAAACTAATGAATGGTGAAATAAACCTAGAAAATATAGAAATATAATATATATTATTAAAAAATAGTAAAAAGGAGCAAAGCATATGTTTAAAGAAGAACAAGTAGAACAAGCCATAATTGAACAATTACAAACTTTAGGATATGAACACATATATGGACCAGAAATTGAAAGAGATTATAAAGAAGTAATATTAAAAGAAATATTTTTAAACTCTCTTTTCAAAATCAACCCAGATATAACTAAAGATATTGCAAATGAAGTATATAGAAAAATAAGAACATTTACTAATATTGGCTTAGTACAAGCTAACTATGAATTTTATCATATGCTTTACGCTGGGGTAGAAATACCAATAGAAGGAGATAAAACATATACAGCTAAATTAATAGACAGAAATAATATTGAGAAAAATACATTTCATGTAATAAACCAATATACCATTAAAGAATATAAAGAAAAAAGACCAGATGTAATTGTTTTTATAAATGGTATACCACTTGTTGTATTTGAATTAAAAAATGCATTAAAAGAAAATACAACAATAGAAAATGCATATAACCAAATAAAAAATTATCAGCAAGACATTAGAACATTATTTTACTATAATGCTTTTAATGTTATATCTGATGGCGTAAATGCCAGAATTGGAACAATAACAGCAGATTTTTCAAGATATATGATATGGAAATCAAAAAATGGAGAAAAGCCAGAAGAAAATATTGAGCAAGTTGATGTTCTAATAGAAGGTGTATTTAAAAAAGAAAGAATAATAGATATAATAACTAATTTTATTATGTTTCAAAATAAAGAAGGTAAAGACATAAAAATATTAGCAGGTTATCATCAATATTTTGCAGTAAAAAAATCTATTACAAGTACAGAAAAAGCATTAAAAGAAAATACAAAAAAGGCAGGAGTTATATGGCATACGCAAGGCTCAGGGAAAAGTTTTGCAATGGTATTTTATGCAGGTCTTCTATTAAAAAATAAAAATTTAAACAATCCAACAATAGTAGTTTTAACAGATAGAAGTGATTTAGATAACCAACTATACACAACATTTTCAACCTGTAGCAAAGAAATACTGCCACAAAAATGTAAGCAAGCAGATAGCAGAAATGAGCTAAAAGAATATTTAAAAGTAAATGCAGGAGGAATAATATTTACAACAATCCAAAAATTTGAGGAAGGACAAGGCTCATTATCAAACAGAGAAAATATTATATTTATAGCAGATGAAGCACATAGAAGCCAATATGGAACAGAGAAAAAATTAGACAGAAAAACAGGAAAATTCAAAATTGGATATGCTAAAAAAATGAGAGATGCTCTTCCAAATGCAACATTTATAGGATTTACAGGTACACCAATAGAAATGGCAGATAAAAGTACAAGGCTTCTATTTGGCGACTATATAGATATATATGATATGACACAAGCGGTATTAGATAACGCAACAGTACCAATTTATTATGAAAATAGAGTAGCAAAACTAAAATTAGATGAACGCGTTTTACGCGAAATAGATGAAGAATACCACTACATTTCATGTAATGATGAAGCCACAGAAGAAGTTATAGAACAATCAAAAACAGACTTAGCAAAACTAGAGACTGTAATTGGCTCAAAACAAAGGCTAGAAATGTTAGCAAATGACATTGTAGAACATTATGAACAAAGGCAAGACATATTAAATGGAAAAGCAATGATTGTATGTATGAATAGAAAAATAGCAATCAACTTATATAAGGAAATATTAAGTGTAAGACCTAATTGGCAAGAAGAAATAAAATTAGTACTAACAGACAATAATAATGACCCACAAGAGTGGCACAAATTAGTAGGAAATAAGCAATATAGAGACAATTTAGCAATAGAATTTAAAGACGTTAATAGTAAATTAAAAATAGTAATTGTAGTAGACATGTGGCTTACAGGATTTGATGTACCAGATTTAACAACAATGTATATAGACAAGCCAATGAAAGGTCATAATTTAATGCAAGCAATTGCTAGAGTTAACAGAGTTTATAAAGATAAAGAAGCAGGGTTAATAGTAGACTACATTGGAATAGGAGCAGACTTAAAAATAGCCTTAAGTGAATATACCAATAGAGACAAAGATAAAATACCAGATATTACAGCTGCATATGCTATAGTAAGAGAAAAATTAGAAATAATGAGAGACATGTTTTATGGATTTGATTATTCAAGTTTTTTCGGATATTCTAATCAAACTAGATTGCAAACACTTACAAAAGGCATAAACTACATATTAGCTCAAAATGAAGAAGATAAAAAAGAATTTATTAAACAAGCCACAGCATTATCACAAGCAGAAACTTTAGCACGTTCATTATTAGATGAAAACACAAAATTAGAAATAGAATATTTTAAAGGTGTGAAAGTTGGAGTTTGTAAAATAACAGGAACAGGAAAATTAACTACAACAGAAGTAAACCAAAAAATACTAAACGTATTAGAACAAGCAATACAAGAAGATGGAATAATAGAAATATTCAAAGCTGCTCAAAAAAGTAGTCCAGAAATATCAATATTTTCTAAAGAATATATGACTGGCTTAAAAAATATGAAAAATAAAAATATAGCAGCAGAGTTACTAAAAAAATTATTAGAAGGAAATATAAGATTATTCAAAAAGACTAACTTAGTAAAAGCTGAACTTTTCTCAGAAAAAATGGAAGCAATAATGAGGAAATATAATAACAGACTAATAACAAGTGCAGAAGTAATTGAAGAACTATTAAAGTTATCACAAGAAGTAGTAGAAGCTAGAAATGAAGGACAAGAAAAAGGACTAACAGAAGAAGAGTATGCCTTTTATGATGCATTAGTAAAAGAACCAAAAGTTTTACAACAAATGCAAGACGAAATATTAATTAAATTAGCACACGAATTAACGCAAACAGTTAGAAAAAATAGAACAGTAGACTGGGAAAAGAAAGAATCAGCAAGAGCATTTATGAGAAGAGAAATAAAAAGGCTTCTAAGAAAATATAATTACCCACCAGAAAAAGCAGATAATGCAGTACAAACAGTAGTAAAACAGGCAGAATTGATGAGTGAAAATATGTAAATAGCTTATTATAATAATATATATAATATCTGTCGATATGCATTAATGTAAAAATTATAGGAGTACGACAGAAAAGCATAATACTGAAATTAAAGGAATATTGCAGAATTGATGAAATTTTATGCTTAATATTATAGCATATATAAGTAAATCGACAGAAAGGGTATATAAATAACCTAGTAGAAGTAACACTTTATAAAGCCTGTATTAATTTAAGTATAGTGGAATGTAAATACTTTTCCTTTAAATTTCCAACCGCATACATATTCTGTATTAATTTAAGTATAGTGGAATGTAAATTTAGACGAAGTAGAAGTTGACGAAAATGGTGAAATAGTATTAATTTAAGTATAGTGGAATGTAAATATAATGATTGACTATCTTTTTCGCAAGACGTTCTTTGTATTAATTTAAGTATAGTGGAATGTAAATCAGATAGCATGACGAACAACGTAAAAAAACTAGTAAGTATTAATTTAAGTATAGTGGAATGTAAATTTAAAAATAACAAGTAATAAATTTAAAATAGTTTTAGTATTAATTTAAGTATAGTGGAATGTAAATGTATACCCATTGTCAATATATAAATCATATAGTTCAAGTATTAATTTAAGTATAGTGGAATGTAAATTTGGTACTGGTTTTATATCAATACTTAACATCATATGTATTAATTTAAATATAGTAGAATGTAAATGCATTGTGAAGTGCATTTGTACAAAAGTAAGACCTGTATTAATTTAAATATAATAGAAAGTAATAGAAGAAAGGAAAATAAAATGAAAAATATATTTATACAATATCCAAAATGTTCAACATGTAAAAAAGCAAAAAAATGGTTAGAAGAAAATACCATTGAATTTGAAGAAAGAAATATTGTTACAGAAACACCAACAGTAGAAGAATTAATGCAGTGGATACAAAAGAGTGGACAAGATATAAAAAAATGGTTTAATACAAGTGGACTAAAATATAAAGAATTGAACTTAAAAGATAAATTAATAAATATGACATATAAAGAAAAGATAGAATTATTAGCAAGTGATGGAATGTTAATAAAAAGACCGATATTAATAACTGATAAAGAAATATTAATTGGTTTTAAAGAAGAAAAGTGGAATTTAAAATAATAGTTAATAAAAATAGAATAATCTAAATCAATTAGAGATATTCTATTTTTTTATTATTAAATAAATTAAAAACATACAATTAACTTACAAAGTTCGACAAATTTTTTATATATTATACTTTATAATTTATAAAACGACAAAAAATACAAGAAAGGAGGAAGAATATGAGACTAAAATTAATATTCCAATTAGAAAATAATACACTAGATATACAATATAGAAAATCAATAATTAGCTGGATAAAACATGCATTGCAATCATATGACGAAAATTTATTTCAAGAAATATATAACAATAACAACAAAAAGACATTCACATTCGCACCTATCTTATCAAATCCAAAATTTGATAAAGAAGAAATAACAATGCAAGATAATCAATTTTCAATTGTATTTTCCGCATACAATTACATTTATGGTTTACATTTATACAATTCATTTGTAAAACAAAAATTTCGAAAATTCTCACTAAACAAAAATTCCATGAAACTAACATCAATAATAATGATAAAAGAAAGACAAATAAATAAAGACAAAATAATAATAAAAATGTCAAGCCCTATCATATGTAGAAATCATGACAAAACAACATTAAAAGATATGTACTATGCATATGAAAAAGAAGAATTTCAAAAGTATATAAGAATTAACATAGAAGAACAATTAATTGCAGAAAACTTAAATACACAATTATTAAATGATTTTGAAATAATACCAATTAATGCAAAAAAATTAATAATTCCAGTCTATGAAAAAATGATCGAATGTTCATTAGGAATATTTGAATTACACGGAAGTATAGAGTTACTAAAATATTTGTATAAAGCAGGCATAGGAAGTAAAAAAGCAATGGGATTTGGATTATTCGAAATAATACAATAGGAGGTGAAAAATTTGAAGATAAAAATTTACTTACAAGATTGGTTTTTCAATGCAGGCCTAATTGGATTTTATAGAATATTTAAAGATAAAAGTAAGCTAATAATAAATGGTAACTATATAGAATTAGAGAGTGATAGCTTATTAAACTTTGCAGATGACTATTTTGAATATTTCTTTAACCAATATAATGTTGCAGAAAAAACATTGCAAAGAATAGAAAATAACTTAAAAATATTAAAACAAAACTTAGAAAAAGAGCCAATTACTAAAGAAGAAAAAAGTAAAGTAAATGAAATAATAAAAACTCAAAAAAAGTATTTCAAAGATACAATAAAAATTCAATTAAACAAAATTAAAAAGTTTGATGAAGAAACCTGCGAAAATATATTACAAGCAATGAACTCAATAGATGAAATAAAAGAAAAAGAAAATACTTATAAACTTGAAGAAATAAAAAATATTATAAAAATAAATTTAGAAAATCAAAGTATAAATCAAAAATTAACAATGAATCTATTCAAAAGTATATTAAGTAATTCTTATTATGGTCAACCATCATTTCTAAATGTAGTAAAATCTGCACTTAGTTATGAAGAACAAAAACAAATAATGTATAAAGATTATATAAGTAACATTATAGAAACAGGCTTTTTAAAAGCAATAACAGAGGGAAAATATACAGTAAAGCAGATAGAAAACAGCCTAAAAGAAAAAGACCAAAACTTATTAACAAAAGAAATAATAAAAGCATATAACAATATACAAAAACAAATAGAAAAAAATAAAACAATAGAAGAAATAAAAGAATACATAGAAAATAAAGTATTTTCAAATTGCTCAATGTGTGAAAATGATAAAGTTATAACTAATCAATATTCAGAAAGTAACTTTATACCATTAGCAGTAAGTAGTGATAATATGGCAAATTTCTTCTGGAATCAGAATGCAAAATTACCTATTTGCGATATATGTAAATTAATACTATTTTGTATACCAGCAGGAATAACTTCTATTATAAAAACAGTAAAAGAAAATGGAGAATATAAAGAAAAACAAATATATAGTTTTGTAAACTATGATACAAATGTGCAAAATTTATTAGAAACAAATAATTATTTTAAAAAAATATCAAAAAAAGATATGACAAATTATAACCCATATACAGAAATGATAGTAAACATAGTAGGGCAAAGCCAAAAAATAAGTAATTGGCAACTACAAAATATATTTGTTGTAGAATTTGAAGCAGAATATTTATCTTATAGTAGAATGGAATACTTCAATATAACAAGGCCAGTAGCAACATTTTTTACTAAGTATGCTGAAGAAAGTTTAAACAAAATATATGACTATAAATATCGTATACAAATAGTAGACCATATATTAAAAAATAAAGATATATTAATAGATATAAATAATAAAATTAGAGATAACTTCAAACAAAAAATACAAAATAATGTAGATTCTTATTATGCAATTAAAGCAAGAATGAATTTGAATATGTTAAAGAAAGGAGAAAATGACATGAATGAAACAATACAAGCAAATAATAAAAAACTAGCAGCACTATATAATATAGGAATATCAACTAGAGAAGTATTTAAAGAAAAAAATGAGGAAAACAGATTAAAAGATTGCATACATAAAATGCTAAACTGTATAAAACAAGGAGATAGAAATGAATTTATGGATATTGTTATAAGGTTACACATTTCAATAGAAAAAAGCATATCACCAATATTTATAGAAAGCATGAAAGAAGGAGGACTAGCATTTGAAGATATAGGACATAGCTATTTATCAGGGTTAGCATCAGAAAGATACAAAAAAGAAGAGGAGGAAAATAAAGATGAATAAAAGAGGATTATCAATAACAATGATATTCAAAGCACAAAGCTTAAACTATGGAGAAGGAATAGGAAATATATCAGAGCTTAAAAAATTATCAAGAGGAGATGGAAGTGTATACACATTTGCATCAAGGCAAGCATTAAGATATGATATAGCAAGACTTGGAAATAAACTATACAATTGGAATTTAGAAGTAGTAGATAAATCAAAAGGAACTGTACAATTTAAAGAAAACTTAAGTATAGAAGACTCACAAGAAATGGATCTTTTTGGATATATGAAAACTTCAAAAAAGACAGATGAAGAACTAGGGGGCTCTAATATAAGAAGTGCAGCAGTTAGGTTAAGCAATGCAATTTCATTAGAGAACTATAAAGCAGATATGGACTTTTTAAATAACAAAGGCTTAGCAGATAGAATAGGAGAATTTCCAAACTTAGCAAATATAGAGCAACATTTTAGTTACTATACATATACAGTAACAATTGATTTAGAAAAAATAGGAATAGATGGACAAGTAGAAATTTCAAATGAAGAAAAAGCAAGTAGAGTAATTCAATTACTAGAAATACTAAAAATATTAAATCGTGAAATTAGAGGAAGAGAAGAAAACCTAAGTCCATTATTTATAATAGGAGGAATGTATTCTATTAACTCACCATTCTTCTTAGGAAGAGTAAATATAACAGGAAAAAATGGTAAGTTTGCTATAAATACAAAATTAATAGAAGATACAATGAGCCTAAAACTAGGAGAGCAAGAAATAAAAGAAGATACAAACTTAGGAATAGTAAATGGAGAATTTGAAAACGAAGAAGAAATAAAAGAATTATTCACAGGAAAAGTAAAAAATGTGCAAAACTTCTTTGAAAATTTAGAAAATCAAGTAAAAGAATATTATAAATAATTCCTAAAGAAAGGAATAAAAAAATGAAAATATTAAAATTAAAACTATATCAAGAAACAGCCTGTTATAAAAAGCCATTTGCATTTAAAGTAGCAGAAACATATCCACTACCGCCATATTCTACTGTTATAGGAATGTTGCACAAAGCTTTACAAGCAAAAAATGGAGAATATTTTGATATGAATATATCTATACAAGGAGAATATGAAAGTATATTTTCTAATTATCAAAGTTTAAGAATGTATAAAGGGAATGGACAAGTAACAGCAATGCCAAGAAACGTACATCAATTATTAGATATAGACTTAATAATACATGTACAAGCAGAAGATAATATAATTGAAAAATTATATGAAAATTTATCTCAAGGAAAAGAAACAATTACATTAGGAAGAAATGAAGACTTACTAAGAATAGACCATATAAAAATAATACCAGAGCCAAAAGAAGTGTATAGAGTTATAGCAAATCATAGTGCATATGTACCAAATAAAGAAGTACAAGGTATAAAATATAGGCTAAACACTGTATATAAAATAGAAAATGACTTAAGAAAATGGGAAAAAGTAAATGTAACTTATATAGAAAAAAATAACAATGTACAGCTTAGAAGTGCAATGCAAGATGAAGAAGGAGACTTTATTTATTTTTATAAATAGAACATTAAAGAGGTTTGCAAAATTAAACATGCAAACCTCTTTATATATAAGGAGGATAACTATGTTATATGCAAAATCAAAACCAGAAGAAACAATAAAAGAGCATACAAATGAATTATTAGAAAGATTAAAAATTCTAAAAGAAAATTATGGAGAGGAAATATTAAACAATAAAAATATAGAAAAAGAAAAATTTTGGAAAATGTTAGAATTAGAATGTACATATCATGACATAGGAAAAGCATATACACCATTTCAAAATATAATATTAGAAAAGTTAGGAAAAACTACTATAAAAACTAACTTTAATAATGAAATAAAACATGAACAATTATCGCCATTATTTATACCTTTGGAAGAACTTACAAAACTATCAGAAAAAGAAGAAAAAGTGCTAACACAAGTAATTTCATTTCATCATGAGAGAGGATATGTTTCTTTAAGTAAAGACTTAATAGAAAAAATAATAGAAGAAGATATAAAACCTAGAATAAATGAAATAGAGGAAGAATTACAAATACCGTTAAATAAAAATCCAGATAGCTACTATATTGGATACTTAGAAGGAAGAGAAAGAATAACACACAAGGATGCAGATTATATAGAATATTGTATACAAAAAGGAATATTACATAGATTAGACCATAGTGCTTCGGCACATGTTAGTATAGAAGACATTACAAATGAAAAAGTAAATGAAAATGTAGAAAAAATAATGGAAGAAAAAGGATTCAAAAAAAATGAATTACAAAAGTATTGTAAAGAAAATCAATCAGAAAATTTAATTATAATAGGTTCAACAGGAATGGGAAAAACAGAAGGTGGGTTATTATGGTCTAATGGAAATAAAACATTTTTTACACTACCTATACGCATTAGTATAAATGCTATTTATGACAGAATAGTAGAAGAATATAAATATAAAAATACAGGGCTTTTACACTCTTCTGCATTAGACTATTTAGAAAGTAAAGAAACTGAGAGTTATGAGAGCAATTACTTTCAAAATGAAGAAGCAAAAAATTTATCTAAAAAAATTACTACATGTACAATAGACCAAATTTTTCCATTTGTTTTTAAATATAAGGGATATGAAAAAGTATATGCAACTCTTGCATACTCAAAAGTTATTATAGACGAAATACAAGCATATTCACCAGAAATAGTAGCAGTAATATTAAAAGGTTTAGAAATGATAAATAAAATAGGTGGTAAATTTTTAGTAATGACAGCTACATTACCTAGAATTTATAAAGAAAAATTAATAGAAATGGGAGTACCTTTTAAAAGTGAGGAATTTTTAAGTGAAACAAAAAGACATAAGATAAAACTAGAAAAAAAAGAAATTACAGAAGATATAGAAAATATAATACAAAAATCAAAAAATAGTAAGGTATTAATTATTGTAAATACAGTAGATAAAGCAATTGAATTATATAATAAAATAAAAGAACAGATAGACAATGTATATACATTGCATTCTAGATTTATAGCAATAGATAGGGAAGCAAAAGAAAGAAACATAAAAGAGTTTGCAAAAGGAAGTGATAATGGAATATGGATAACCACACAAATAGTAGAAGCTTCGATAGATATTGACTTTGACTATTTGTATACAGAGATGAGTACATTAGATAGTTTATTTCAAAGGCTTGGAAGATGTTATAGAAAAAGAGAATGGAAAAAAGAAGAATGTAATGTATATGTTTATACAAAAGAAGTAACAGGTGTAGGTTATATATATGATAAAGAAATTTACGAAAAAAGTATAGAATTATTAGAAAACTACAATGAACAAATACTATCAGAGGAAGACAAAGTAAAAATGGTAGATATACTATATTCAAAAGAAAACTTAGAGGGTACAAAGTTTATAGAAGCATTTAAAGAAGGGATAGAAATATTAAATAATATTGTAGATTATGAAACAAGCAAAAAAGATGCACAAAAAATATTAAGGAATATAGAAAATATAAAAGTTATTCCTAAAAGCATATATGATGATAATAAAGAATTATTTGATGAATATAGCTTAGCACAAACATATCAAGAAAAAAGAAAATTAAGAAAGAAAATAGAAAAATTATCTACTAGTATAACTTCTAATCAGGCTAGATTACTGCAAGGTAGAATGTTTAATATAGGATTAGAAGATATAAAAGGTATTGACACTAAATATTCAAATGAAGTGGGACTAGTATTAAAACAGAGTTTAGAAGATGATGTTGAATCAAGAAGTTTGTAGGAGGTAAACAAATTTGAATATAACAGGAGTTATGATATATTACTATTTCATATGTCAAAGAAAGCTATGGTATTTTGCCAATGAAATAAATATGGAGCAAAATAGTGAATTAGTGTCAATTGGCAAAACTATAGATGAAACAAGCTATAAAAGAGAGAAAAAGTCAATATTAATAGATGATACAATAAATATAGACTTTATAAAAGATGGAGCTGTACTACATGAAGTAAAAAAGACAAAAGCAATAGAAGAAGCGGGAATTTGGCAATTAAAATATTATATGTATTATTTAAAACAAAAAGGAGTAGAAACGTTAGAGGCAAAAATAGATTATCCATTATTGAGGCAGACAAAAGAAATAGTATTAGAAAAAGAGGACGTAGAAATAATTGAGAATGTAATAAAAAATATACAGGAAATAGTAACAAAAGAAAAACCACCAGAAGTAATTAAAGAGAAGATTTGTAAAAAATGTTCATACTATGACTTGTGCTATGTATAGGAGGCGAGAAAATGAAACAATCTTATTATTTATATAAAAGTGGAAGAATACAGAGAAAAGATAATTCTTTAGAAATTGTATATAAAGATAATACTAAAAAATCTATACCTATAGAAAGGGTAGATGATATTTATGTTATGACAGAATTTGACTTTAATACAAGCCTATTAAACTTTTTAGGAAAGTATGGAATTTCAGTTCACTTTTTTAACTATTATGGTTTTTACACAGGTACATATTATCCGAAAGAGCAACTAGTATCAGGAAAGTTATTAGTTAAACAAGTAGAAAGCTATACAAATAAAAAGAAAAGGTTAGAGTTAGCAAAAGCATTTATTGAAGCGGCAGCTTACAATATTTATAGAAATTTAGTATATTATAACAATAGAGGAAAAGATTTAAGTGTATATATGCAAGAAATAGAATATTTAAGAAAACAAATATCTCAATGTAAAAATGTACAAGAGTTAATGGGAATAGAGGGCAATATTAGAAAAAGTTATTATGCATCATGGAATACAATAATAAATCAAGATATAGAGTTTGAAAAAAGGGTAAAAAATCCACCAGATAATGCAATAAATTCACTTATATCATATGTTAATACAATTATATATACTAGAGTGCTAAGCGAAATATATAAAACACAATTAAATCCAACAATTAGTTATTTACACGAGCCATCAGAAAGAAGATTCTCACTTTGTTTAGATGTATCAGAAATATTTAAACCAATTTTAGCAGATAGGTTAATATTTTCAATGTTAAACAAAAAGCAAATAACAGAGAAAGACTTTGAAAAGGGATTAAACTTTTTATACATTAAAGAAAATGCAAGGAAAGAAATAACAAAAGAAATAGATAAAAGACTTCAAACCACAATAAAACATAAAAAGTTAGGAAGAGAAGTAACATATGAATATTTAATGAGACTAGAGTTATATAAATTAATAAAATATTTTACAGAAGATATACCATATGAAGGGTTTAAAATATGGTGGTAATATGTATGTAATTTTAGTATATGATATTAATTTAGAAGAAAAAGAAGGACAAAAAGTATTAAGGAAAGTATTCAAAACATGTAAAAAATATTTAGTACACATTCAAAATTCTGTATTTGAAGGTGAATTATTAGAATCACAAGCAATAAAGTTAAAGTCAGAATTAGACGAATATATAAGAGAAGAGAAAGATAGTGTAATTCTATTTAAAAGTAGAAGTCAAAAATGGTTAGAAAAGGAATTTTTAGGGAAAATAGAAGAAGATAAAACATCTAACTTTTTATAAAATATCTGTCGATGTGTATTAATGTAAAAAGCATAGGGGTACGACAGAAGAGGAAAGTGCTCAAATAAAAGGATTTTGCCAAGAATGTTGAACTTTTATGTTTAATGTGATAGCATATATGATAAGATAGACAGAAAGCAAGGATGAAAAGCTTGATATAAGCAGATTTATTTGAGTCCTGTATTAATTTAAATATAGTAGAATGTAAATAAAAATTGTTATG
>CATLFA010000036.1 GCA_949927585.1 uncultured Clostridiaceae bacterium | reverse complement strand
ATTTAAACATAGAAATATTAAAAAGTGAAGATGAAATAAGTACTTTCTTTTTGAATAGTGTATTAAATACGGATAATAAAGAGAAGATGTTATTAAATTTTAGAAGAGGAATGGAAATGATTATAAAGAAACCATTATTGGTAACTGTCAAATCATTATCTACTAATAAAATAATTGCCATTAGAAATGATAACTTATTACAATTATTAGATAGAAGATATTATTCTGACTTACAATTATCTAGTTTTATGGATTTATTTAAAGTAGAAACTAATGATTTTAAAAGTCTAAATATTAATGGGAATGAACCACATTTAAAATTAATAATAAATTACATATTATCTCATTATAATACAACATTTAGGAAATTTATGAATAGAAATGAAGAATATTTCTACATATATAAATATTTCTTTGATTATGGAGAAAAGATAAAAAATGTATTAAGTTATTTGAATTCATATCATTATTCATTAGATTTAGATAATGAAATTACTTATGCTAATTTAGAATTAGAAGATATTAAAAAAGAAGTTAATGATATATATGACAATTGGTTGCCAGTTGCATTAGATTTATCTAATAAGTGTTTATGGAATCAATTTTAAGGCATTAAATATTTTAGACATATAATTTGTTATCTAAAGATTAAAAATTTGTATATGGGCATCCTCGTAAACGTGAGAGGTATTTGTGAGGATGTTTTCAAAATATTTTCTATTTAACTTGACAACTATTTGTCAGTATGTTATAATGTAAGAAATTTATTATAGAAAGGAGAAAATTTATGGAAGAAGTAAATGAAATGGCGTTGACTGAATTAGTAACTCAAAATTTACCAACAATTAATTTTGATTACTCAAAAATAGACGAAGAAACATCAACAATAATGAAAAATGCAGAGGTGTCAATGCAAGTAAGTGCAGTAAATACAAGATATGTTTTTGGAGAGCAGTTATGTAAAGTACAAGATAAATTAGCTGGAAATAATCAATATAATGGATATTTTGAAGAGTGGTATTCTGCACTAGGATTAAAAAAAAGTTTTGTTTATGATACAATAAATTACTATAAGGTAGTTTGTCAGACAAACTCACAAAAAATTTTAAACTTACCAATTACTAAAGTTAAAGAACTTGCAAAATTAACATTTGACCAACAAAAAGAGGTTATTGAAAATGTACCACTTGACGAACTTGATAGAGAGCAGGTTCGAGAACTTACAAAAAAAGTCAAAGAAGCTGGACAATACAATGAAGACCTACTTAACGAAATACGCCAAAAAGATGACAAAATCAAAACAAAAGAGGCTGAAGCACAACAATTACAAGAAGAAAAAGATAAAAAAGACCAAGAAATTGCTGAATTAAAAGCAAAACTACAAGAAATGGAAGAAAATTTCCAACCAGTTGAAAAAGTTGAACCAGAAGTTGTAGAGAAAATTGTTGAGGTTGAAAAGGTTGTAGAAGTAGAGAAAGAAGTTGTACCAGAGGATATTAAAGAAGAATTGGAAACTTTAAGAAAAATAGCCAAAGAAAGAAATGAAATTCCAGAGCATATAAAAAATGAATTATTTTCTTTAAGAGAACAGGTTGCAGAAAAAGATGCTTTGTTAAATGATGCAAAAGATACAGTTGAAGCAATTGCGACTGCAACAAATTCAAAGTTCGGAACACAAAAGGTTGATTGGAATTTGTTAGGAGATATTGTTTCACATTTTTTAGGTGGAGCAAGCGAATATTCTTATATGGAAACTGCATATAAAGAAGAATCAATTCAAAAAAAGAACTATGTAAAGACACAAGTAGATAAAATAGAGAAATGGGTACTTCAAATGAAACAAATGATGAATGAATCACTTACAATAGGAAATGTAATTTATTCAGATATAAATTATGAAGTAAAAGATATGGAGGAATAATTATGGAAAATATTATAAGCAATTTTAATGGAAAATCATTAGAAAATATGTCAAGTAGCGAAAAGATGGATATAATGTTACAAATGCAAGCAGGGTTTCAAAATTCCGTTGTTAGACTAGAAGAAAAAGATAAACAAAGAGATGAAGAAATGACAAAAATGAATAACCAATTAGATTCATTAAATAGAATTGTGACAGAGAGAATGAAAATTGAAGAAGTTGTTGTTTCAGATATAAAAAAAGAAATTGCAGTAAAGGTTAGGAAGTTCTGTACAGAACACCATTTAATTTATAAGATATGGAGTAAGGCAATATTTTCAGCAGCTTATGGAGAATTAAAAAGGGTTTGTAAAGCAGGAAGTTTAACAAGAATTTTATTTTCAAAAACAAACTTAGCGATAGCAACAGCAACAAATATGGAATTAGAAAAATTAGAAAAAGTACAAATGTTGTTAGTTGAAGCAAGAATTAATGATGGGAAAAGGTTAAAAGTAGACCCAGAAAAAGAAAATTATTTATATGAGGCAATTCGTTATCATATAGTTACTGCACAAGATTGGGAAACAGTTACAAGAGAACAGATTTTTCAAGAAGCTGCTATAAATGAAGTAAACGCTTTAAAATATTAAATAAAATTTTCCATCTAACTTGACAAATCTTTCATCTTATGATATAATAAATATAAAGTTTAAAAAGGAGGAAAATATTATGAAGTTTAATATTAAAAGTGCAATGGATTATAGTTCAAAATTAAAGAATGTAATCCACGAAGTAGAAAGGTCTTTAAGAGTTGTTACTTCATTAGAAGGAAGTTCTTTTTCAAATAACTCTATTAACTATGTACCAGCGGCTGACGATGGAATGTATAAAGCAACTATTACTCACAAGAAAAGCAATTTAAAAAGTACTGTTGGTAGAACATTTGAAGATGAAGAAATTAAAGTTGAAGGAAGTAGTGATTTAGCAAAATTAAGTCCAGATACAAGACTTCAATTATTAAATGATTTAATGATAGAAAGAGTAAATATTGACTACTTAATAGAAACTACAAAAAATAATTCAAAAATTACTGATGAATTCTCTGGAAAAGAAGTAACTTATGATTTAGGTTGCCAAATCAATAAAATGTATAGAGAATATAATCAAAACATTTTAAGAGATATTGTAGAAATGGATACAGAATTAGAAAAGACAACTAATGGTAAAGTTATAACTGTAATCAATGCAGATACAGCTGACAAACCAACAGCATTTGAATATCCAATTACTATTAAGGCAACAAGTAATGTAAATAATAAAGCAGTACTTAATAAATATGATGAAATCAATGACAAATGCACATTAAATTCTGCAAAACTTTCAGAAGTTGAAATTTCAAAATTTTTTGAGTTTGAACCAAAATTCAATTTAAACCCATCAGTAAGAAGTTTAATTGAAAAATATAAAGAAGAAAAATAATATCAAAGAGGGTTGCCTCTTTGATAAGCCAATAGAAACAAGTAGCCTTTATATTAAGAATTAATCTTGGTATTTAGAAGAAAGTTGAATAGTATATAATTATTTAGATAACATTTGTTATCTGTTTGGCTAAAATTTAGCCCTAAAAAAGATGAGTAAATAGGAAAATGTAAACAATACATAAAATCAAATGTAAGTTTGGTAGCTATTATCAAGATATGTAGTTTGATATTATATATCTCGACTGGGTTCGTTATTCAATATTGCTTGACATTCCATCGCAAAGTCAATATTCGATACCAACCTAATTACCTTACGACCTATATTACTATATACTATATACTTTATTCCTTCAATATCCAAAACTCTATATTTTTTGGAAAAATTAGATTTAATTCAATTTAAAAGAAGAATTTATTAAATAAAAGACTTTCGAGTGCTTTGGATTTAATAAATCGAAATAAAGTAAAGACTGAAATTATATACTACTATTGGCTTATCAAAGAGACAATTTTTGTTTCTTTAGAAAGAGAGGAGTACATATGAGAAAAGAAAAGAAAAAGCTGAGGGTTTTTAGAATTATCGGATTGACTTTTCTAATTATAGGAATTATAATGTTAATCAATACAAAATCAAATAAAAACCAACAAATTTTCCAAATTGACTCAAGTACAATATTAACATCAAAAATTACTGATGAGCAATTATCAGAGATAAAAAACATTGTTGTAACTCAAAATGTTCCAATTCCAGAAGAATTGAAATTAAAGATGGAAAAAGAAGCACAAGAAAAAGCTGAACAAGAAAGAATTGCTAAAGAGGAGCAAGAAAGATTACAAAAAGAAGCAGAAGAAAAAGCAAGACAAGAACAAGAAAAGAAAGTTGCTAAAAAGAAAGTAGAAGTAACATCAAGAGGAGGTACAGTAAGAACAACTGGAACTAAAGCAGAATACCAAGCTTATGCTAAAGATTTATGTTTAAATACTTATGGTTGGAGTAATTATGATTTTGAATGTTTAGTAAAACTTTGGGAAAGAGAAAGTAATTGGAATCCAAATGCACACAATAAATCATCTGGAGCACACGGAATTCCACAATCACTTCCTGCGAGTAAAATGGCTAGTGAAGGAGCAGATTACTATACAAATGGAAAGACGCAAATAAGATGGGGATTAAAATATATTAAAAACAGATATGGAAGTCCTAGCAAGGCTTGGCAACATTCTCAAAATAAAGGTTGGTATTAATTTACAAAAAGCCCTTGACAAATCTTACAATTTATGATATAATATTGAATGTAAGGAGGAAAAGATGATGAGTAGTATAGTTCAAATAAATAATAAATTAATAATTAATGGCAAGGAAGTAGAACAACCAAAAAGTTTGTTTTTTAAAAATACAGTATGTCAAATAAATGATAAAGTGTATATTAATGGTAAACAACTTAAAGATGGAAAGTGGAGATATACTTTTAAATCATTATTCTTTACATTATTTTAATAGGAGGTAAGATATGTCAGTAGTAAACAAATCAATAGAAGAAGCAATAGCTATGAGAGCAGAATACATAAGAAATTTAGCACAAGAAACTGATTTTGATGAAACAAAGAGTGAAACAGATAGTGCTAAATTATGGGGTCAATATGAAGCATTTTGCTGGATAGAACATTTACTAGATATTGACTGGAGTAAATATAACTCAGAAGCAGTAAGTTTTACAAATCGAATTTATGAAAGGGGACAAAAGTCTGTAGAAAAAGATAAGTAGTCATAGGTGGCAAAATGGAAGTAGTAGATGTATTTTTAGAAAAGTCAAAAGATAAATTCTTAAATAAAATAGTCAAAATACCAAAGGATTATGATTGGTATTTAGGAATGGTTATTGATTTAGGAATGGACGATATAATAACTGATGAAGAAATATCTAATAAGTGTAAAGAAATTTATACTAAATCTGAAAAACACCTAGAATTATTAAAAATCGTATATGTTGACGATTACACTCTACTTCTATTTGGTACTGACCCAATACCATACAATAGTAATATAAAAGGAATATTAAATTCTGTATGTAAATATTTAGGTTGTAAAGTTTATAAAGTTACATATATTAAGTATTTTAGAGATATGATTTTTAGTTGTTGGGGAGACCAAAATTATCATTATTTAATAAGTGATAATAAAGCTTATGATTTAAGAGAGGTGAGGCAAAATTGATTTTTAAAAGAATATGGTGGAAATTTCGTGATTGGAAATTTGATAGGAAAATGGCAAGACAAAGAAAGAAGAAAGGATTTGCTGACTGTGACTGTTGGGGAATGAATTATTGGTTTAGTGATACATTTGTAAAAATGATTAGAACACTAAGAGATATGAAGCACGGAGCACCAGAAAAAGAATTTGAAGAATTTGATAACTTTCCTTTAGAATGGGTAAATAATACAGCACCAAAACTTTTAGAAATAAAAAAATCTAAATGGGATGAAGATGAACTTGATTTCTGGGGAGATGAAAAATACTTCGACAGATGGTGGATGGTTTTAGAAAGAATAGCTTGGTGTTTAGAAAACTGTAATGAATGGTATGAAGACCCTACAAATCCAGATACAATTAACGAATATGAAGAAGACTATATGAAACAATCTTGGGGAGAAGCAGATGAAAAAGAATCTTTTAAAGATTGGTGGAATAGACATTGGGAAGTTAGTGAAGTAGATAATAAAGGCAAACCATTAACCTATAAAATGAAGGAAAAAAAAGTTGATAAAAATTTAGAAGATAATTATCGTAGAAGATTAAACGAAATTGCACAATATAGAGAAGAATGTAAAAACGAAGCATTTGATTTATTGAAAAAATATTTTTATCACTTGTGGGATTAGAAAGGAAATAGAAATGATTATTTTAGGAATTATTATTTATATATTAATAGCAATAATAACGTTTGTTGTATTATCAAAAATAGATTTTTATAAAGAATATAAATATAATTGCTATTGTGATTTTCCATCAGAAACCTTTGTAACTTCTATCTTTTGGATAATAATGTTACCATATACTGGAATATCTCATCTTTGTGAATATATTGGTGGAGAAATAGCAATGTTTGGTAGAATTATTTATGAACGAAATAAAATGAAGAAAAAAATAAAGAAGGAAGGTGAAAAATAATGGCACTTTTATGTATATTATTTTTAATACTAATAATTGCAATAGTTGCAGCTTTTATTATAGGAATTCAAGGATTGATATATTGGGGAATAGGTTCTTTCATCTGTTGGGCTTTCTCAATACCATATGTATTCACATTTTGGCAAGGTATAGCAATAGCGTTTGTTGTATCAATACTAGGTGGAATATTTAAAGGGAAGGTGATTTTTGATGACTGATATAGAAATCCTATATGGATTAAAAAAGATTAAATTAGAAAATGGAACAAATGCAAAAGAAAGTATTTTAAAGGAATATGTTGAAGAAGACTTTAAACAAGTTTTAAAATATTTATATGATACTAACTATGTATTTGGTCTATCTACTAAAAAGATTGATAAAAAAGTAAATGTCGAATTAAAGAAAGATTGTCAATCTATATTAGAAGTATTTGAATATCTAAAAGACAATAACACAGGTACAGATTTCGATATTTATGTTGTTCAAAACTTTATTAATAAATTTGATAATAACGAAATGAAGGATATGTTAAAAGAATTGTTCTGCAAGAAATTGAAGATTGGAGTAACAGAAAAATCTTTGGAAAAGATATATCCTAATGACTTTAAAAAGTTTGAAATTATGGCAGGAGAACCTTATTTTGATAGAATAGATGCCATAATTAAAGATAACCCAGAAGTCATTATAACTCATAAGTTTGATGGTCAAAGAGTAATTATAAGAGTAGAAAATGGTAGTGTTAAAATGTTTAGTAGGAATGGTAAAATTTATACTGGACTAAAAGATTTAGAAGATGAAGCTAAACAATTACCAAATGGAGCATACGATGGAGAACTATTGAAGCTACTTGATGGAAGTATTATAGATACTTCAATAATGCCAGAAAACTCTTTATGTAAAAAGGTTTATTGCCCTAAAAATGCTGAAGAATTATTTTCTGAAACAGCAAGTATTGTAAATAGCAAAGATGAAGATAAAAAAGATATTGCTGTATTCCTATTCGATATGATACCATTAGAAAACTTTGATAATAAAATACAATATGATGTTCCTACGGAAGTTAGAAAAGAGAAGCTTGAAACATTATTGGGAGTTTATAAATTCAAATACATTAAATATGCTAATATCTTATATTCTGGAAAGTTTGACCAAACATTAATTAAAAAAATGCTAGATGAAATGGTACTACTAGGACAAGAAGGATTAATGATGAATTATTCAGATGCTCCTTATGAGTTTAAAAGAACTAACAAATTAATTAAAGTAAAACAAGTATATACAGCTGATGTTAGGGTAGTTGGTTTTGAAGAGGGAACTGGAAGAAACAAAGGTAAACTAGGAGCATTTTTAGTTAGAACACCTCAAGGTGTTGAAGTTAAAGTTGGTAGTGGTTTGACCGATGAAGATAGAAATGAAGTATGGAACAAACAAGCAGGGTACATAGGATGTATTGCTGAAATAGGTTTTACAACACCATCAACAAGTAAAGATAGTGATTTGTACAATCTAAGATTCCCAAGATTTATTCGATGGAGAACAGATAAGACAGAAGAAAATTGGGAAGAGTTTGATAAAGTTATTGAGCAGTTAAGTAAGGAGTAATTATGAATAGGTTTTTTATTACAGGTGATACACACGGAAATTTTGATAGAATAGAACGATTTTGTAATAGATTTAATACATCTAAAGAAGATGTATTATGTATATTAGGAGATGCAGGAATAAATTACTATCTAAATAAAAAAGATTGGGACTTAAAAAAGAGAATTCGTTCTTTCCCTATTACATTATTTTGTATCCACGGAAATCACGAAGAAAGACCTTATAATATTATTACATATAAAATAAAGGAATGGAATGGTGGAAGAGTATATTATGAGGAGGAATTTCCTAATATACTTTTTGCCATAGACGGGGAAATATATAACATTAATGGAAAATCTTGTTTAGTAATTGGTGGAGCGTATAGTGTTGATAAAGATTATAGACTATCTCGTGGATTAAGTTGGTTTAAAGATGAACAACCAAATAAAGAAACTGTAAAATATATTGAAAAACAAATAACTAAGCAAAGAAAATTTGATATTGTTTTATCTCACACCTGTCCTTATGATACTCAACCAAGACATATGTTTTTACCATTTATTGACCAATCAAAAGTAGATAAAACAACAGAGCATATATTACAAAGAGTTGCAGACTGGATAACTTTTGATGATTGGTATTTTGGGCATTTTCACGGACATTGGGATAATGGAAAGTATCATATGTTATTTGAAGATTATGTAGAAGTGGGAGATGGTGAAAACTATGGATTTATATAATATAGAAGATAATATTTATAACAAGATTTGTCTTTCTTGTGGGAAAATTTTTATTGGTAAAGGTCAAGATGTTTATGGTTTGTGTCAAAATTGTAAATCTAATCAACAATACAAATCAGAAGTTATGGCTGATTGGATTGTAGCAAGTAATAATTATTTTTTAATTATAAAAATGTGTATAGATGGAAGAAAAACACCAATGTACCATATTTGGAGTAAAACAAGTTTGAGTGACATAGGAGTTATAAAATGGTATGGAGCTTGGAGAAAATTTTGTTTCTTCCCTATTGAAGATACTATTTGGGACAATAAATGTTTAAGTAGTATAATAGAGTTTTTAGATGAAGTAAATAAAAATTATAGAGAGGAGAGGAAAAGAAAATGAGTAGATGGACACACGTTGTAGGATGCCTTTATGTTGATACATATACAGAAAAAAAAGATATAAAAGGATATGTTGAAAAATTATTATCAAAAGCACCAAAAATTACTGGTAGCGAAAGAGACTGTGATATTTTTGTAAACCCATTAAGTGGACATAATACATCAGTAGGAATGGATTGTGAACATTGTCCTCACTTTAAAGACGCAGAATTAAATGAGGATGGGAAAATAGTTGCCATAGAATGTGATGCAGAAGATAATTTTAAGTGTCCAACAGGAGAGTATCAAACTTGTGTCGCTATTACAATTATTGGAAATTTGAGAGACAGAGATGTATATAGAACAACAAAAGAGATAGATGACTTTATAAGATACATTCAAAGTTTAGGAATGGGTTTTACTGTTGACTATCCATCTGTCTTTGTTAGAAATGAATGGGATAAAGATTATGTTCTCACTATAGAATATGACAAAGATAATTGGGAAGATAAAGGAAAACTTATTTGGGTTCAAGTTTGGAAAGGAGATAAAAAAGAATGATTAACATTAGGAGAGGAACTTTTGAAACAAATTCATCAAGTACTCATAGCATCTGTATCACTAAAGAAGACAAAAATGTAAAAATTCCAGAAAAACTAAGAGTAAATATAAGAAATTATGAATTTGGTTGGGAATATGACAAGTATTTGTCAACTGATGAGAAGTTTGCCTACTTGGTAATGGGAATAGTTTCAGGTTGGGATGACAACTTCATAGAAGATTCTAAAAGACTTGATAAACTATTAAAAATGCTTAAAAACATTGGTGTAAATTCAATTCATATTGAAGGTTTAGATATTGTATGTTATGGAGATAGTGGAACATATTATGACCCTTATGATGGTTATGTTGACCACGCAAGCGAAATGGAAGAGATGGTAGAAGTTTTACTTGAAAATGAAGAAATGTTAAAAAGATATTTGTTTAGTAACGATAGCTTCATTCTAACTGGAAATGATAATGAAGATGGATATCAAACAATAAGTGTTTCTTATGACCATAATACATTCTATAAAGGAAATTAGGTGAATTATATGATAAATATTAGAAAACGGAGTTTTTGAAACAAATAGTAGTTCATCGCATAGTATAACTATTGGAGATACTTTGCCAGAAAATTTGGAAATTCCAAAAAAAATGGAAGTATGTGTACTAGATGAAGGAAGAGATTTTTGCTATGATTCAATAGCAGAAAGATTTACCTTTATAGTTGTTCTTGCAGAAGATAGAGGTAGATTAGATGACTTATTAAAGATGTTAGATAACATTGGAGTTAAGGAAAAAATCTTAACAAAGTGTAATGGCTCTAATCTACATTGGGATGGGGCAGGAATAGGGGCAGCTACATTATGTGAAATAGACCCATATGATGCAGAGAGTTATGTTAATGAAATATTAGAAACAGAAGATTCTTTAAAGAAGTGGCTGTTCTCACCAGATTCAGATGCTTTTGGTGAAGATGACAACAATTTTGATTATTAAGGAGAGATAAATTATGAAACAAATTAGAGAAGGAACTTTTGAGACAAATAGCTCAAGTACACATACTTTAGTGGTAACATACAGGAAAAATGATAATTATTTACCACTTGCAAAACATATTTTAATTGAATGGATAGATACAAACGATTATTATGTGTTAGAAAGTTTAAAAGAAAAGGTATCTTATTTAGTATCTCATATAGCTAACAAGCTAAAATGGGACTGTAATAAATATGACGAGTTATTAGAAGAAATCCAAGATAATTATGAATATAAACAAATAAATGAATACTTAAAGAAAACATTTGATAAAGAAATTCGTTTTCCAGAAGATTCAAATTATTTATATGAAACAAGTGAAGACTTGGAGTGTATTACAGAAATCAATCATCAATTAATTCCTTGGGGAAGTGGGAGTGTAGTTGATGAAGTACTTAATGAGCTAATTGAATACAGACAAGATAAGGATGAAAATAGATTACATAACAAAGAAGAGGAATGTGATTTGTCTTTTGAACAAAAATTGGATATATATTTAGCAAATGGAAATTATGTAGCTTTTGGGAGGGATTAATATGTTAAATGTTAGAGAAGGAACTTTTGAAACAAATTCTTCAAGTGCACACAATATGGTAGTCGTTGAAGATAGTCAATTAGAAAAATGGAAAAACGGAGAAATCTTTTATGTTGAAGATGGAAATAGATTTGTAAGTAAGTATGAGAAAGAAAAATATGATTTACAATTATTGGGGGAATTAGTGTTAGAACACGCTGATGACAACGTATATCAAGATGAGATTTGTGAAGCAATAAAAGGGAATAGATTAAAAGAATATGTCAAAGAAATGATTGACGATGACATTTGGTATGTAGATTCTTATGATAGACCACTTTCTTTTGAAGAATGGCAGAATGTGTGGGAAAATAGAGAATTGGAAGAAGACCATACAACATATACTACACCTAAAGGAGAGAAAATACATATCTATTGTCAATATGGATATGATGGATAATTGACAAATAGTTGTCACAATAAATTTTAGAGAGGTAAAGACTATGAAAAGAATTATTAGTAGATATGATAATGGAAATTATAAAGTAGTAATTTTCGATGATGGAACAAAAATTAGGTTTAATGACAAAGATTGTCTTATTCCAGAGTTCCCAGAAAGTATGGATATGAAGATTTCTAATTATTGTCCATATAATTGTCCTATGTGCCACGAAAAGAGTAGTGATACTGGAGAATATGGTAAAATATTAGACCATCCATTTATAAAAACATTACATAGTGGAACAGAGCTTGCTTTAGGTGGTGGAGCAGTAACATACCATCCACATTTAATTCCATTCTTAAAACAATTAAAACGACAAGGTGTTCTTCCAAGTATTACAATTAATCAACAAGAATGGGAAGAAACAAAAATAAATCATTTAATTAATGAAGGACTAATTTATGGGCTTGGAGTTTCTTTTGTTAGCTTTGATGATGAAGTTTGGGATAAAATTTTAAAGATTCCTAATACAGTAGTACATTTAATTGCAGGATATCATTCTCCAGAAGTATTTGAATATTTTGCCAATAAGGGAGCGAAAATTCTTATATTAGGATATAAAGATTGGGGAAGAGGAAAAGACTATTTAGAAAAACATAAAGAAGGTATTCCATTAAGAATTTCAGCAGTTGAAGAAATGCTTCCAACACTATTTACAAAATGTAAAGTTGTAAGTTTTGATAACTTATCAATAGAACAATTACATATTAGAGATATTGTTGGTGAAGAAAAGTGGAAAGAATTTTATATGGGAAACGATGGGCAATATACAATGTATGTTGATTTAGTTAAAAATGAATGTGCCAAATCATCTACTTCTCCAGATAGGAGACCACTTGATGAATTTAACGATTTATGGCAAGAATTGAAGGCTAAGGAGGAATAATTATGTTTGATTCTGGAATGAGAGATAATAGAACATTTTATAATAAAAATCACGTTGATAGAATGAAAAAGAAAATAAATGATTATGATGAAGATTCTCATAAGCTTGTTAGACAAGGAGAAATGTTGTGTAAACATTGTTATTATATAATGACTGATGGAATAGCAGGTCAAGCATTTACGACAGCTCATTGTGCTAATTGTGGTAAGGAAATGGATTTTGCGACAACAGATACAGACGATTTGTGTATGCAATGTGCTAAAGAATTAAATTGTTGTAAACATTGTGGAGCGAATATGGATTAATGGTTCATCACGAATTTAGAAAAGGACAAAAAGTATTAGTTATTAAAAGAGATGGTTCTCAAGTAATTGATAAGTATTATGGCTGCACAAGTAAATATCTAAAACTTGAGAATCACTCTATACAATGGAAAGAGATTCGTTCTTCAACAATATATAAAGAAAAAGGGGAAGTAGAATGAAATCACAAACAACAAAAGACTTAGAACAATGTGCTTTGCTTACTTTTAAAAAGTTGGGAACATTTTTATGTTTTGAAGTTGGAATAAATATAAAACAAGACGCTTATCCAATTTGGTATGAACGAGCATTAAAATATTGTAAAAAAGAAAATTTACCACCAGAGCCTAAAAAAGTAAATAGAGAAATAACAGAAATTGTCGATTTATTAACTTGGGAGAAAAATAAAAATATTTGGAGATGCTATGAAATAAAGTCTTCATTATCAGATTTTAATTCGGGTCATCATATAACCTTTGTAGGACACTTTAATTATTACATAATGCCAAAAGAATTGTATGAAAAAGTAAAAGATAAAATACCAGACTATGTAGGAATTTATATTCGAGATGGAAGATGGCTAACAAACATAAAGAAAGCTAAAAAACAAGATTTATTAGTAAAAGATGATATATTACAGTATTCTTTAATGAAGAGTTTATATAGAGATGTAGAAAAGATGAGAAAAAAATTAAAAAAATATGAGAAGTAATTGAATATTCAATTACTTTTTCTATTTAACTTGACAAATGATTTTTATTGTGATATAATTAAGATAATCTAATAAGTGAGGGAATTATTAGATTGAGTTGTAATTCGTATTTCATTTTATACAAAAGAGAAAGTATTAAGTTAAAAGAGTAGTGTATAATCAGTTTAATTCGTGAATAAGTAGGGAGAATCCTACTTATTTTTATTATATCTATAAAAATTACTTGACAAATTTTACATTTTATGATATAATATATATAGAAAGGAGATAAATATATGATTATTAAAATTGATGTAAATAATAATGATTATGCAGAAAGGATTTCAGAAATTTTAGAT
>CATLFA010000035.1 GCA_949927585.1 uncultured Clostridiaceae bacterium | reverse complement strand
TTCTTCTGTACCAACATCATTTAAAATAGCCTTAGCATTTTGATCTGGCATACCAAATCTTTGAGATAAATATCTTAAAGAAGCAGCAAGCTCTCCATCAGGACCACCATATTGACTAATTATAAACTTAGCAAGTCTTGGATTTGGACATTTTATATTAATTGGATATTGTAATACTTTATTATAAGTCCACATTAAAAATTCCCCCTTTCCCATGGCCATGGTTCTTCAATCCATCTCCACTTATTACATGGGAAGTTAAATGTTAAAGGACCATATATTTTTTGGTATTTTTCTTTTAAATCGTGTAATCTAGTCGCATACTCTCTATGAAGGCAAAGAGCTTTTTCATCATCTACATGAGTATCTAAATATTCAGCAAGTTCAACTACTGCAAAACTTAAGCAACGTATATTTTGTAGCATTTCTTCACGTGTTTCTTCTTGTACAGGGCATTCTTCTGGCTCAACATTTGTAAAATGGTAATGGTACATAGGAATACTTGGAGTAGGTTTCTTTTCGCAACAACAATTACAACCTTCTGTATTCATTCCAATTGCAGCAGACATAGCCATAGGGTTTTGATCACCATTATTTATAATCATATTAGAATTATTATTCATAGGGCAACCACATCCACAATTTCTGTTTTCATTGTTTTCTAATAACATTTGTTACACCCCTCTCCAATAGTATTCATAGCTTTAATAAAAGCAATTTCTTCAACTGATTGACAAGGTGAATATGGACTTACAAGTTCTGGAAATATAGTTCCCATTTTTAAACCAACACAAGGTGTAAAAGTTTTGTCCATTGTTTGAATTGGAACATAACTTTGACCAAACATTGGATTAGAAGGAAAAACATTTTCAGATTCTTCAAAGCCACAGTCACAAGCTTCATCAACTTTTTTTGTATAATAATCAGCAGTAATTCCACAATTATTACAAGCTGTTTCAATAACATTATTATCATAGTGCTTTTGACAACAACATTTTCTATATCTACGATTATACATTTCTAATCCTCCTTATTAATGTTTTATATTACATAATATGAAACTAAAATCGAAAAGTGAATAAAAAGAACGAAAAAGGAGATATAATGTAGAAAATTATGTTAATTTTTTAATGCAAAATTATAGACTTTTTATGAAATCTGTTGTATAATATATAATTAGAAAATAATACGGAAGGAGAAAACATGGGAACTAACTTAAGGGAAAGCTATAAAGTAACTCAAAGTGCAGTAGAAAAATCTTATAATCATCAAATTGGTTTAAAGAATAATAGTGAATATGAGCATTGGGCAGATGAAGTAGGAAAAGAATTAGTAAAATACTTTTATAGTCAATATCCAGGAGTAAAAATAGAAATTCCAAAAATGAGAGAAAAATCTAAGAAAAGCATACTAGGAAAAATAAAAAACTTAGAAATAGAAAGATTATCTAAGTTATATGCAGTAGAAGGAATTTCAGAGGAAGAAAAAGATGAGTTTTACTATTTAATAGAAGAAAGAATTCATGAAAATGATGAGCTAGATATTAATGATACATTAAATGTAATAAGAGAAATAATATATGCTAAGTTTAACCCTAATAGCATACATAATATAGAAGAAACAATAATGGTAGATGGAATTAGTAAAAGTACAAAAACAGCATTGTTAAGAATCTTGATGTCTAAAATAATAAATAGTGGTGAAACATATGAATATAAAAAAGATATTATTAAATATTTTAATTGTGAATATGGTAGAACAGCAGCTGAGCGTTCAGGATTAGAGGAAAATGATATAATCAGATATCAAAGTATTGTAAATATAAGAAAAGATGAAAGCAAAATTCAAAGGCTTAGAGATGCAAATAGTTTTTTAAAGGCAAATGATTTAAGAGGAATGAAAATAATTGTATCTTCTATACCAGATGATATAGATACTAAGAATGAAGAACTTATAAATATAATAGGAAAAAGAAAAAGAAGCGAAGAAAATAAAACAAGGCAACAGTATACACATTTAGGAGTAGTAGAAATAGGAAAAGAATTTTTTGCAAAATTAGAAGATAACAGTGAGTTATTAGAAAAACTACATATGCAAGTAATACCATGTTCTAGCAGACATAAGAAAAAAGGAAATGGTTATGAAGCTGAACATATAAAATTTATAAATACAGATAATCCAGAGTTTACTTTAGAATTACAATTTAAATCTGAATATGTTGAAAATATGTGTAGAGGAGAAGGAGAAGCATCTCACCAACATAGACCTGGAAAAGAAAGAATATTACCACATGCAGAAAATGATAAAGAATTAATAGAAAAACTAAGATATATGACGCCAAGATATAAAACATTTCCGAGTGTAGGAAGTGAAATACAAATTCAAAGATATAGTATACTACAAAATGTTATATCATATTTTCAAGGACAAATAGTTCCAGGAAGTGAAGAATATGAAGAAGCAATTAGGCTATTAACAGGAATAGAATCAAGAGAAAAAGTTATATAAAAATAGTAAGTAAAATCTTGCTATTTTTATTTTTGTGTAGTAAAATGTAAAAAAACGTTGGAAGAAGGAAAATATGTATACAATAGAAGAGTATGATAATGAAAAAACAAAAGTACTAAAATATGCAATATATAAAAAAAGAACTATTAGAGAAATAAAAACAAAGTTTAGAAGCATTATAGAAGAAAATATGTTAGAAGACATAATAGAGGAACTAAAAGAAAATGGATATATAGGTGATGAGAAATATATAGAAAGAGCAATAAATGAATATATAGCACTTAAAAATTTATCTATAAAAGAATTAAAATATAAATTAGCATCAAAAGGTATTAGTAATACTCTAATAGAAGACTATATATCTAAAAATAGTGAAGAATTAGAAGAATATGAAAGAAAATCAGCAGAAAATATAGCAATAAAAAGAGCAGTAAATATGGATGAAAATGATATAAAATCATATCTAATGAAAAAAGGATATAAAGAAGAAAATATAAAAGAAGCAATAGCAAAAATAGAAGAGTAGAAAGGGAAATAAAATGCAAAACGTATTGACATTACAAACAAATAAGTATGCAATAAAACTAGAAAACTTTGAAGGACCATTAGATTTATTGTGTCACTTAATAGATAAAAACAAAATGAATATATATGATGTTAAATTAAGTGATATAACAGACCAATATATAGAATATATAAATCAAATGGAAGAAATGAACTTAGAATTAACAAGTGAATTTTTAATAATGGCATCGACACTTTTATACTTAAAATCTAAAAACTTATTACCAACAGAAGTAGAAGATGAAAAAGAACTTACAGAAGAAGAGTTACTAAGAAGAATTATAGAATATAAAAAATACAAAGAAATTTCTAAAAAAATGAAAGAAAATTATTTACTATACTCTAAAAGATGTTATAGATTACAACAAGAAATAGAACTTCCAAAGCAAAAATTAGAAAAAGAATATCAAAAAAATATAATATTTGAAATGTATGCAAATGTAATAGAAAAGAATTCTAACAGATTAAATACAAATGCAAAAAACATAGAGAAAATAGCAATTACAGACACATACACAGTTGCAAGCAAAGTAAAAGAAATGTTTAGAGAACTACTAAGAAAACCAAAATTTGTATTCAACAAACTATACAAAGTATCAGAAACCAACAAACAAGAAGTAGTAACAGCATTCACAGGCTTACTAGAACTCTCAAGAAGAAGCAAAGTAACAACAACCCAAGAAGAACTATTCGGAGACATAGTAGTACAAAAAGCCAAAAGAGCAGGATAGTAGCATTGGGGACGGTTCGTAATCGGAAACAAGATAGAGAAGAATCACAAGGCAAAAAACAAAAATAAACTAGCTAGATTAGGAACTGTCCTCAATGCGGAAACCAAAAGAAAAAAACTATTGCAATTTTATGTAAAATATGTTAAAATAAATTTAGTAACAATTTGAAAATCCAAAAAATTTAAATTTAAATCTTGGAGGGAAAAAAGATGGCATCAAGAAGAAAAGAAAAACAGAATATGCTTAGACAGTATGAAATACAAATGGAAGAAATGAGACAGCAGGAGGAAGAACTTCAACTTCTTCGGGCTGAAGAAGAATACCAAGAGTATGAAAGACTAATGAAAGAAGAGGAAGAGGAAAAAGCAAGAGAACGTAGAAGACTCCTTTTATTAGAGGCATATGATATAGACTTGGAGGAAATTTAGAAAAACTATTAAGGCAGGCGATAAATTCTTCTGCCTGTAACGTTTAAAAAAGAAAAAAAAGGAAAAACTAATATAAAGATAACCTAAAAAAGGAGGTTATTATGATATTAGTTTTTATTTTTTTAGGAATAGTAATAGCAATTTCCATATTATTTCTAATTCTAATAGCATCAACTATAAAAATTAAAATAGAAAATTTAAAGTTAGGAAATATAGAACAAGAAAAACGGAGAATATAAAATATTAATACAAGTATACTTTTTAAATAAAATAAAAATATTTTCAGTAAAACTAAATGATAAAAAGATGAGAAAGATATATTCAAATAAAAAATTAGAACAAATAGATTTAAACAAAGTAAAGCAAACCATACCAATAAATGTAGAAACAATAAAAATAATAAAAAACCTTAAATTAGAAATAGAAAGTTTAAAATTAAAAATAAATATAGGGATAGAAGATGCAATTGCAACATCATATTTAGTAGCAATTATAGCAAGCATATTAAGTATCATACTACCACATTTAGTAAAAAAAGAAGATATTAAAAACATTAAATACGAAATAAATCCCATATATAACACATTAATATTTAACTTAAAGTTAGATAGTATAATTAACCTAAAAATAGTACATATTATTTATGTAATATATAATTTGGTAAAGAAAGGAAGAGATAAAAATGAACGAACATCCAATAGAAGGTCTTATGCTTACAGCCATGAATTCAATTAGAGACATGGTAGATGTAAACACAATAATAGGAGAGCCAATAGAAACCTCTAATAATATAATTATAATACCAATATCAAAAGTAGGATTCGGATTTGCGTCAGGTGGAAGCGAGTTTAATATGGAGACAATTAATGAATACACTAAAAAAGATAAAGATGAGCAAATACAATATAAATTACCATTTGGAGGAGGAAGCGGAGCAGGAGTAAGTATAAACCCAGTAGCATTTTTAGTAATACAAGGAAATAATGTAAAATTATTACCAGTAAACCATAGTTCAACATTAGATAGACTACTAGACTATGTTCCAGACCTAATAGAAAAAACTAATAATATACTAAATAAACAAATAAATAATAAAAAAGAAGAAAAGCAAAATGAAGAAAAAAGGAAGGAAAGAGAAAGAAGGGAAGAAAAAGAAGAAAGAAAACAAAAACACTTTACTGAGGATATAGAGATAAAAACACCTTATATAGAGCCAGAACAAAGTACGATAATAGTACCAAATACTACAAAAGTTCAACCACGAAAGGCAAAAATGTCAAAATATGAATTTGAATATGATGAAACAGAAGAATAATAAAAAGATTTGGGACGCATCCCAAATCTTTTTACCTTAACATACAAAACCAATTAAAAAACAACTTCTCCAGCATATTACTTACACTTATTTTCTTAACATCACATTCAGCAATTAAATCTGTTTTTCCAACTGAAGTACCGTTTAAAGTATATGAAACTTCACCAAGTTTTTGACCTTTAGAAATAGGAGCAGATATATTATCATAAATATTTACAATTTCTTCCACATTTTTATCTTCCCCTTTTTTTATTAAAGTACCACTATTATTTTCATAAACAATATTAATACTTTGTTCAACACCTTTATTAATATTTACATTTTTTAAAACATCACCGCTGTTTAGCAAATTGCTTATAAGTATAATTGCTAAAACCATAATCTAATAATTTACTAGCTTCTGCAAAACGTACTGCAGGAGTAGGCGCTTTCATTATAACAGCAATTAGTGAAAGGTCGTCTCTTGTAGCACTTGCAGATAAATTATATAAAGCAAGAGAAGTAGAACCTGTTTTTAAACCAGTACAACCTTTATAATTTCTGACTAATTTATTAGTATTAACAAGCTGAGATTTTCCATCTCTTAAGCTATCCATCCAAATAGTTGTATAATTTGTTATACTAGGATGTTTGCTCAAAAGTTCTCTAGACATTAAAGCAATATCATAACTTGAAGTTACATGACCATCTTCATCTAACCCATGGCAATTTTTAAAACATGTATCATTCATTCCAAGTTCATGTGCTTTAGAATTCATTTTAGCCACAAATGAATCTAAAGAGCCTTCTAAGTATTCAGCCATAGCAACAGTACAATCATTAGCAGAAGCTACGCATATAGCTTTAAGCATTTCATCTACAGTTAATTCTTCACGGACATCTAACCAAATTTGAGATCCCCCCATAGAACTTGCTACTTCACTGCATGGAATTTTATCAGTTAAAGCAATTTTACCACTATCTAAGGCTTCCATAATAAGTAATAAAGTCATTACCTTAGTAACAGAAGCAGGTCTTAGTTGTTCATGAGAATTATGCTCATATAATATTTGACCAGAGTTTTGTTCTATTAAAATAGCAGAGCCACTTTCTAAATTTAAATCAGTAGAAGGTGTAGTACTTACAGATACATCTCCACCATTCCAAACATAATTATCATTTAAAGCATATATAATATTGCAAAAGCAAAATATAAAAACAAATAAAAGTAATAATATAGATATAATTTTACGCATATAAAACCCTCCAATATACTTAAATATATTCAAGTATATAGAAATTAATTACTATTTATAAATTTAAAGTAATTTATTTATATTGCAGGTTTATATGTAAAAGGAATACATATAAGAAAAGATAATTGAATTTGACATAATTTTAAAATGTGCTATAATATAAATATTAATTTTAGTAAAAGTAAAACTTTGCACTTGTAAGTGCAACACTATAAGAAAGGAGATTTTCAAATGAAATTGACAAACTTAAATAGTGAATTAGAAAACAATAGTAAAGTAGAAGAATTAATAAATTCTTTAAAAGGAAAGAAAATAACTATACTAGGACATGATAATATTGATGTAGATGCTACACTTTCTGGTATATTAATGTCCCAACTTCTAGATTTTCTTAAAATAGAAAATGAATTTTGTATTATGCAAGAAGTAAAAGAAGATGATACATATACAATTATTAAAAAATTGCTAAAAATAGATATGAAAAAATGGCAAAAGGAAGAAGAACGAAATGATAGAAATTTATTTTTAGTAGACCATTATGAAACAATACATAAAGGAAAAGTAATAGGATGTATAGATCATCATCCTACACAGCAAGATAAAGACTATAATTTTAAGTATGTAAGAAATTCATGTGCAACAGCTTATTTAATTTATGAAATGATGAAACAAGTAGGTTTTCCAATACAAAAAGAACAAGTAGAAATGATTGTTACTGCAATGATGGTTGATACAGTTGCATTTAGAAGTAGTAAAGCAATTAAAGAAGAAATAGCACAAGTAAAAAGACTTACTAGAGAATATAAAATTGATTATGATTTATTAGAAAAGGAAAGCTTATGTTTAACACCTATTGATAAGCTTAGTATTGACCAAATTATTTCAAATGGGCAAAAATGGTATAATTATAATGGTAGTAAAGTAGGCTCTTCCTATTTGCAATTATATGGTATGCCTCAAGAGAACATCTTGCAACAATGGTTAAATAAATTAAAAGAAAAAAGAAACCAAACAGCAAGTGAAATGTTAGTATTCATTATTTTTGAAATTAAAAGTAATATAACATATGAGTACCAAATTATGGAAGATTGTATAAAAGAATTAATTCATAATGGAATTTTATCAAGAGGAAAAGATATAATGCCATTAATTGAGTGTAGATACTTACATCAAAAGAAACTAGAACAAAAACTTGAAAGTTTTGTAAAAAAACTTATAGAGGAAAACAAAACAATTGCAACAATGGAGAGTTGTACTGGTGGACAAGTAGCAAGTGAAATTACTAATATAGAAGGTGCATCAGCTGTATTAAAAGAAAGCTATGTAAGCTATTGTAATGAAGCAAAAATAAAGTTTGGAGTACCAGAAGAAATTATTAGTAAATATACTGTATATAGTGCAGAAACTGCAATTGCTATGGCTAACGCAGTTAAAAATAATGCTAAATCAGATATAGGCATAGGAATTACAGGTCAGTTAGGAAGAATTGACCCTAATAATAAAGGATGTACTAATAATACAGCATGGTATTGTATTATACAAAATAATAAGGAATTTGTTTGTAAGCTTTATATTATGGCAGAACTAACACGCTTAGAGAAGAAAAAGATAATAATAAGAGAAATTACAGAAGAATTTTAAGAATTAAACCAAAGTAAAAAATGATACATATTTTGTGTATCATTTTTTATATTATTATTCTTCAACTTGAACAATAGTTGCTGTTATATTTTTATCATCAGTACTTATATTAATTTTTATTTTATGATCAGTAGTATTCTTAAATTTAAAATCTAAAGAGCCATAAGAAACAGCTGCATCTTTACCTTTAGGAACATAACTAACTTCTTTACCATGTTCACTTCTTTCAATAACTGTAAGAGAAGGAATAGCAAGAACAGCATTATATAAAGTACTACTTACTTGACAATTTCCACCGCCAATACCTGTTTCAGTTTTATGGTCTATAATAATTTTAGCTTCTTGATATCCTCTTTCAGCTGTGGGTTTTCCAACTATTCCATTAAAAGAAAAAGTTTCATTAGGGTTAATAATAGTTCCATTAATAATACCACATGTAATTCTAATATTTGTAAGTCTACCAGGAGAATTATCAACAATTACAGTTGAAAACGAAGCCATAGGAGTTTGTTTTGGAGTAGAATTTTTATTATCTTCAATTTCAGTATTGGTATTATCATTAGTATTGGTATCAGTAGAAGTTCTAGAAGCAGAAGAATCATTATTAGATTGACTTATATTCATAGAATTATCTCTAGTAAAAAAATAAATAAGAGATCCAATTATAATAGCAAGAGCAATAATAATTAAAATATATTTAACCTTTGAATTTTTCATAACACAATTTTCCTTTTTAAGTTTTATTTTTTAGTATGTACAGAAACATAAAAAATATGTAAAAATTAATATTATAATTAAGAAAAAATGTATATATTTTTTATGTTTAGTACTTGAAATATAAAAAAAATGTGATATAATAAACAAGCTTATTAAAAAACGTGAAAGGAAGATTAAGAAATGAGTGTTAAAGTAGAAAAAACAGAAAATGTAAATGAAGTAAAATTAAGCTTTGAAGTAGAAGCTGCAAAATTTGAAGAAGCAATTCAAAAAGTATATGTAAAAAGTGCAAAATATTTTAATATACCAGGGTTTAGAAAAGGTAAAGCTCCATATAAAATAGTTGAAAAACAATATGGCGCAGAAATATTTTATGAAGATGCATTTAATGAAGTAGTACCTGAAATATATGAAAAAGAATTAATAGATGCAGGAATTATAGCAGTTAGTAGACCAAATATTGACATTACTCAAATGGAAAAAGGGAAAGACCTAATATTTACAGCAACAGTTCAAACAAAACCAGAAGTAGAACTTGGAAAATATAAGGGTATAGAACTTAAAAAAATAGAGTATAATGTAGAAGAAGAAAACATTAATCATGAATTAGGACATATGCAAGAACACAATGCAAGACTTGTAAATGTAGAAGACAGAAGCGTAGAAAGTGGAGATACAACAGTTATAGACTTCGAAGGATTTGTAGATGGAGTAGCATTTGATGGTGGAAAAGCAGAAGGACACGAACTAGTAATAGGAAGTAACACATTCATACCAGGTTTTGAAGACCAAATAATAGGAATGAACATAGAAGAAGAAAAAGACATAAATGTAACATTCCCAGAAGAATACTTCTCTAAAGAATTAGCAGGAAAAGAAGCTACATTTAAAGTAAAATTACATGAAATAAAGAAAAAAGAATTACCTGAACTAGATGATGAATTTGCAAAAGACGTAAGTGAATTCGATACTTTAGAAGAATTAAAAGCAAGCATAAAAGAAAAATTAGAAGAAGAAAATACATCAAAAGCAAAATATGAAACAGAAGAAGAAGCAATAAAAACAGTTTGTGATGATGTAAAAGTAGAAATTCCATCAGGAATGGTAGAAACAGAAACAGACAACATGATAAAAGAAATAGAACAAAGGTTAATGTACCAAGGCTTAAACCTAGAGCAATATCTTCAAATGATGAATAAAACTGAGGCAGATATAAGAAAAGAACTAGAAGAACAAGCAACAAGACAAGTAAAAGTAAGATTAGTACTAGAAGCAATAATAAAGAAAGAAAAAATAGAAGCAACTGAAGAAGAAATAAATGCAAAACTAGAAGAAATGGCAAATGCATATGGAAATAAAGTAGAAGATTTACAAAAAAACGAAGGATTAGTAACATACATAACAGAAACAATAAAATCAGAAAATGCCATAAAATTCATAGTAGATAATGCAAAAATTAAATAAAAAAGGGGGAAAGTTAGGGGTAAAATTTTGTATAGAAAATAAGTTTGCCACTAGCTTTTCTATATTGTAGGGGTCGGACCAATAGGTGACCCGAACTCCAACGAAATTGCTTAAATAAAATATGAAAAATAGGGTAATTACTTAGAAGAATGGGGCGCCGAAGGCTGCGCCCCCTACAATAAAAAATAATGAATAGTGAAGAACAAATAATGAATAATACACGCTTCACGCGAAGGAGGAAAATAAAATGTTACAAAACAGTTTAGTACCATATGTTATTGAACAAACAGCAAAAGGAGAAAGATCATACGATATATTCTCAAGATTATTAAAAGATAGAATTATATTTTTAGGAGAAGATGTAAACCCAACATCAGCTGGGTTAGTAATAGCACAATTATTATTCTTAGAATCAGAAGACCCAGACAAGGAAATATTCCTATATATAAATAGCCCAGGGGGTTCTATTACAGATGGTATGGCAATAGTAGATACAATGAATTATATTAAATGTCCAGTAGCGACATACTGTGTAGGAATGGCAGCAAGTATGGGAGCAGTGCTATTAACATCAGGTGAAAAAGGAAGAAGATTTGCAACACCAAATTCAGAAATATTAATACATCAACCATTAATAGGTGGAAATGGAATTTCTGGTCAAACAACAGAAATAAAAATACATGCAGATCATATGGTAAAAACAAGAGAAAAATTAAACAAATTATTAAGTGACAGAACAGGTCAACCATTAGAAGTAATAGAAAAGGATACAGAAAGAGATAATTACATGACAGCAGAAGAAGCTCTAAAATATGGTTTAATAGATGGAATCTTAGAGAAAAGACAATAAATAAATGGAAGTTAGAAGTTGAAATATATGGTAAATACTTCGAAGAAATTATATATAATTTGACCTTCAACTTCTATAAAAAGGAGAAAATTTTAATGGCAAAAAAAGAAGATAATATTAGATGCTCATTTTGTGGAAAATCACAAAAAGGAGTACAAAGAATTATTGCAGGACCAGGAGTATTTATTTGTAATGAATGTATAAAATTATGTGGTGATATGTTAGAAGGAGAAGTATATGATGATACGCAAATAGCATATACACTAAATAATGAAAAAGAAAAGTTACCTAGTCCAGCAGAAATAAAAGAAATATTAGATAGTTATGTAATAGGTCAAGAAGATGCTAAAAAAACTTTGGCAGTAGCTGTATACAATCATTATAAAAGAATAAATAACCCTCAAGTAAATGATGACGATGTAGAGATTCAAAAAAGTAATGTCTTATTATTAGGGCCAACAGGTTCACGGAAAAACACTTCTTGCACAAACACTTGCAAAAATACTTAAAGTACCATTTGCGATTGCAGATGCAACAACTTTAACAGAAGCAGGCTATGTTGGTGAAGATGTTGAAAACATATTACTTAAATTAATTCAAAATGCAGAATATGATATAGAAAAAGCAGAAAAAGGAATTATATATATAGACGAAATAGATAAAATAACAAGGAAATCTGAAAATCCATCAATTACAAGAGATGTAAGCGGAGAAGGTGTACAACAAGCCTTACTTAAAATAGTAGAAGGAACAACAGCATCAGTACCACCACAAGGGGGAAGAAAACATCCACATCAAGAATTGCTACAAATAAATACAGAAAACATATTATTTATTTGTGGAGGAGCATTTGAGGGCCTAGACAAAATAATAGATGAACGTACAGGTAAAAAATCTATTGGTTTTTCAGCAGAAGTAAAAAGTTCAAAGGAAATAGATAAATATAAAATATATGAGCAACTATTACCACAAGATTTATTAAGATTCGGTTTAATTCCAGAATTCGTAGGAAGACTTCCAATAGTAGCAACTTTAAGGGAATTAGATAAAGAAGCCTTGATAGATATTGTAACAAAACCAAAAAATGCAATTGTAAAACAATACAAAAAGTTATTCAAATTAGACAATGTAGAACTAGAATTTGAACAAGAAGCATTAGAAGCAATTGTAGAAAAAGCAATAGAAAGAAAAACAGGTGCTAGAGGGCTTCGTTCTATTATAGAAGAAATAATGAGAGATATAATGTTTGAAATCCCATCAAACCCATTAATAGAAAAATGCATAGTAACAAAGGAAACAGTGATAAGTAAAGAAGCACCAAAAATAATAATAGACACAAATAGAAAAAAAGAACAAGTTCAAATAAAAAAAGAAAGAAGAACAACAAATAGTAAAAACAATATTGAAACAGCATAATAATATATAAAAAAGGACCTATAGGTTCTTTTTTTGATATTATATAAGTTGAAATTATATGGGTTTCACATTGGATAACCTATGTAGCAAATTGACTTTCTTATTTAAATATTAAAAATAGTTCTAAATGAAAATAATAGGAATAATAATAGTAATATATATAAATAAAGGAGAGTATAAAATTGAATAGTATTAATGAAAATGAATTTGTGAAAAATATAATAAGAATAATAAAAGGAAGTATCATATCAATAATTTTAACACTATTATTATTACTTATATTTGCAATAATTTTAACAAATACTTCACTTGGAGAAAATATAATAAATCCAGTAATTATAGTAATATCTGTAATAAGTATTTTAATAGGAAGTAGTATAAGTACTTTAAAAATAAGTAAAAATGGCTTATTAAACGGAGGATTAGTGGGTATAATATATATACTAACAATTTATTTACTTTCTAGTATAACAAGCAAGCGGGTTTGGTATTAATTTATATTCAATAATAATGATAATTCTATCTATAATAGCAGGAATGATAGGAGGAATTATAGGAGTTAATATGAAATAGAAATAAAAATTAGACTTGAAAATTATTATAAATAATTCAATATGAATTAAAAGAAAATATATATAAAATTAATTCAACCAATTTACAAAAAATGGTTGAATTTTTATTTGTTTTAATATAAAATTATAAAATAATGGAGGAACATATGATAACTTTAGAACAAGTTAAGAAGAATGAAGAGGTACAAGAGCTAATTGAAGGAGCTCAAAGGCAAATGAATGCAATAGGCTATACAGAGCATTCATTTAGGCACATTTCTATTGTTTCAAATAGAGCAGGAAAAATTTTAGAAGCCTTAGGATATCCAAAAGAAAGGATTGAACTTGTAAAAATAGCGGGATATTTGCACGATATAGGGAATTGTGTAAACAGAGTTGACCATGCTCATACAGGTGCAGTACTTGCTTATCAAATTTTAAAAGATATGGGAATGAATACTAAAGATAGAACAGAAATAATGATGGCAATAGGAAATCATGATGAGCAAACAGGAACAGCAGTAAATGATATATCAGCAGCATTAATACTAGCAGATAAATCAGATGCACATAGAGATAGAGTAGTAAATACAAATATGTCTACATTTGATAAACATGATAAAGTAAATTATGCTGTAACAAATTCAGAATTTAAAATTGATAGTAAAACAAGAGTTGCAACATTAGATTTAACAATAGATACAGAAATTTGCCCAGTATTAGACTATTTTGAAATATTTATGGATAGAACTATGATGAGCAAATATGCTGCAAAATATTTAAATATATGGTTTGAACTAATTATAAATGGAACAAAATTATTATAATAAATTGTATATTAAAACATAGGAGGAAGAAAAAATGAAAATTAATAAAATTTTAAAAATAACTTTAATTACATTAGTA
>CATLFA010000034.1 GCA_949927585.1 uncultured Clostridiaceae bacterium | reverse complement strand
TTAATTTATTATAAAATAAATAGTAAGCATTAAAATTAGAAAAAAAGGAGGAAAATAGAAGATGAGAGAGGAGTTAAGATTAGAAAGCAAAAAGTACAGATTTGAAAAATTAGGAGGAATAACTCTAATTTCGCTTGTAATAACAATAGTAGTATTGATTATATTAGTAGGTGTAGCAATATATTTAAGTTTAAGTAATAATGGAATAATTAATCGTGTTAATGAAGCTAAAGAAGCTACAAATAAACAAACAGCAACAGAAAAGATGAATTTAAAAATAACAACAGCACAAATGAATAAATATGCAGAAAAACAAGAAATGCCAACATTAAAAGAATTATCAGAATTATTAAAAGAAGATAATGAAATACAATATGTAACAGAAACAAGCAAAGTAGCAACAACAGAATATGACGTACCAAGTGAAAGCCCAACTTCAATATATACAAAATTGAAAGAATATCCATATGAATTTGAAATAAATGCTTCATTACAATTAGCAAGTATAAATGGAGTAAAAATACCAAATTCAAATTCACAAAATGTAAGTCAACCAACAGGGTTAAAAGCAAATTACTATATAAAAAATGAAACAAAATCTAAATCAGCATTTGAAACAATAACTAGTATGTCTGGAATAACAATTAGTAAAGATAATGAAAATAATATAGACGAATATATATCTTATTCTACAGAAAAAGGGTATACAGTATTAAAAAGTGGATGGTATTTTATAACAGGAATAAACAGGACAGCAGCATCTAATGGATATAATAATACAATTATTTCTTTAATACTTAATCAAGTAAAAATTGTAATGTGTGAGATGCTTGCAAATCAAAATAATGCGTATGCAACTGATATTAATAACTTTCCAATATATTTAAATGAAGGAGATAATTTTTATTTTGAATTTTATACCTATACAGGAGTAATAAACTTACAACTAACTACCTACGTATATCCAATGTTCTAAAAAAACGCTTTGAAAGCGTTTTTTTCTTGACAAAAAGCCTTTAAAAATATATAATTTTAGCATATTATAGCGAAAAATAAAAGCAAGAATAGGTGGATATAAAAATGTATTTAAAAAGATTAGAATTACAAGGCTTTAAATCATTTGCAGATAAAACAGTTTTAGAATTCAGACCAGGAATTACATCTGTAATTGGTCCAAATGGTTCAGGAAAAAGTAATATATCAGATTCAATTAGATGGGTATTAGGAGAGCAAAGTATGAAATCCCTAAGGGGTTCAAGTTCTTCTGATATTATTTTTGCTGGAACGCAAAATAGAAAGTCATTGGGTTTTGCAGAAGCTTCAATTGTAATAGATAATAGTAATGGAAAACTTCCAATAGAATTTAATGAAGTAACAGTTACTAGAAAAATATATAGAAGTGGTGAAACAGGCTATTTTATAAATAAAGTACCATGCCGTTTGAAAGATATTGTGGAACTATTTATGGACACAGGTATTGGAAAAGATGGATATTCTATAATAGGTCAAGGTAAAATAGATGAAATATTAAGCAATAAATCTGAAGATAGAAGAAAAATATTTGAAGAAGCAGCAGGAATTGTAAAATATAGAACAAGAAAGCAAGAAAGTGAGAAGAAGTTAGAACAAACTAAATTAAACTTACTTAGAATAAATGATATTTTATCTGAAATTGAAGGCACAATAGAACCACTTAAAATACAATCTGAAAAAGCAAAGAAATTCTTAGATTTACGTGAAGAATTAAAAAATATAGAAGTAGGTTTATTTGTATATAATATAGAAACTTATAGAAAAAAACTAGAAGAAATAGTAAAAGACGAAGAAATAATAAATACGCAATATGAAGAAGAAGACAAAAAACAAGAACAAGCACGTAATTTAAAAGAGGAATTAAAACATGAAATAGACGAAATTACTGCAAAAATAGAAGAAATGCAAAATATAGGATTCGAAAGCACAAACAAAATTGAAAAAATAAATTCAGAAATAAATGTCGCAAAAGAAAGAATTGAAAATAACAAACAAAATAGTGAACGTTTCAAAAGTGAAATGGAAGAAATAAAAGTAAGAACTTATGGACTAGAAGAAGAGAAAAAACAAAAACAAGAAAAGAAAATAAATTTAAGCACAAATAGAGAGAAATTTGAAAAAGAATTACAAGAAAAAGAAGCTAAACTTGCAGAATTAACAAAAAAACTATCAGATAAAGAACTTGAAATCGAAGCAAAAAAACAAAAAGTAGAAGAAGATACAGATGTAAAATATGAACTAGCAAGTCAAATTAATGCACAAGATGTAAACTATGAGAATTTAGAAAAAAGACAAAAAACAGTAAAACAAGAAATAAACTTAGCAATTTCAGAGCTTGATGAAGTGCGTATGAAAAAACAAGAGTTATCAAAAGGGTTTTACGAAATAGAAGCAAAAAGAAACGAAGCAGTAAAGAAAATACAAGATATGCATAGCAAAAAAGAAGAAAGCGTATCAAAATTAAAGGAATATGATAATAAAATTAGTAACCTAAATTATGATTTAAGAATGAAAGATTCAAGACTAAAATTCTTAATAGAAACAGAAAAGGAAAAAGAAGGATACACAAAAAGTGTTAAAAATTTATTATTAGAATGTGATAAAGATAACACTCTAAAAAAGGGTGTAAATGGAGTTTTAGCAAACCTTATATCAGCACCACAAGAGTATGAAACAGCAATAGAAATGTGTTTAGGTGCAGCACTTCAAAATATAGTAACTGAAACAGAAGAAGATGCCAAAAAGCTAATAGAATATTTAAGAAAAGGAAATTTAGGTAGGGCATCATTCTTACCAATTACAGCAGTTAAAGGTAAAAAATTAGATAAAATAAGTAAAGTAGATGGAGTAATAGGAATAGCATCTGACTTGGTGAAATATAACAAAAAATATGAGCAAATTGTTCTAAATCTATTAGGAAAAACAGTTATTGTAAGTGATATGAATAATGCAATAGCTTTAGCAAAAAAGAATAATTATTCATTTAGAATAGTTACACTAAAAGGAGATTTAATAAATCCATCTGGAGCAATGACAGGTGGTAGTGTAGCCCAAAAAACAGTAAATATTTTAGGAAGAACAAGGGAAATAGAAAGCCTAGAAAAACAAATAAAGAAAATAGAAAAACAAATAGAAGAAACAACTTTAGAAAGGAAACAATACGAAAAATCTATTGAAAACGTATTGAAAGATTCAGAGGAATTAGAAAATAATCTTAAAGAAATAGATATAATATATGCAACAGAAAAACAAAAGATGGTTTCGATAGAAGAAAATATTTCTAAAATAGAAACAAGGCTTCAAAAGTTAAAAGATGAAGTAGTGCAAATTGATAATGAAAAAATTACTAATAGAGAAGATAAGCAAACTAAAGAAACAACAATGGCAGAGCTTACAAAAGAAATAGAAGAATTAAATGCCATTATAGAAGAATTTGCAAAAGTAAATAAAGATAGTCAAAGCTATATAGATGACTTGAATTTTGACATTACTAACTTAAAAATTTCAGTAACTTCATTTGATGAAAGTAAAATGTCTATTGATGAAATGATAGAAAGAATTAACCAAGATATTGCAAATAATAATATAAGTATAAAAAATAAAGAAGAACAAATTGTGTTAATAGTAGAAGAGAATAAATCATTAGATGAAAATATAACAGTTCTTTATAATAAAATAGAGGAAGTTAAACAGGAAGTAGAAAATGGCTCGGCAGAAGTAGAAAAACTAAAAGCCTTAAGAGTACAAAAAAATGAGAAACTCACAGAAATGGAAAATGAAATAGCAGACAAATTTAAAGTACTAGAAGACTTAAAAGAACAAATAGTAAAAATGGATGTTAAAAAAACAAAGTTGGAACAAGATATTGAACAAATAATAAATAGCTTATGGGAAGAATATGAAATAACACCAAACAATGCGCTAGAATATAAAAGACCAACAAATATTGCAGTAGCTACAAAAGAAGTTCATAACTTAAGAAATAAAATTAAAAACTTAGGAAGCATTAATATAGACTCAATAGAAGAATACAAAAAAACAAAAGAAAGATATGACTTTATGTGTGAACAACGTTTAGACTTAGATAATACTGTAGGAAAACTAAGAAAAATTATAGCAGACATGACAGAAACAATGAAAACACAATTTACTGAGAAATTTGCAGTAATAAATAAAAACTTTAATGAAGTATTTGTGGAACTATTTGGAGGAGGAAAAGCAGAATTAATATTAGAAGATGAATCAAATATTCTAGAATGTGGAATTGACATTAGGGTACAACCAACGGGAAAGAAACTTCAAAATATGATGTTATTATCAGGAGGAGAAAGAGCATTTACAGCAATAGCACTATTATTTGCAATACTTAAAATAAATCCAGCACCATTTTGTATATTAGATGAAATTGAAGCTGCATTAGATGACGTAAATGTATACAGATTTGCAGACTACTTAAAGAAATTCAGTAGTGAAACACAATTCTTAGTAATAACACATAGAAAAGGAACAATGGAAGCAGCAGATACAGTATATGGAGTTACAATGGAAGAAAACGGAATAAGTAAACTTCTTTCAATAAAACTTGCGAATAATAAAATAGGGTAAAGCAATGTAATTATAAAATATAATTAGTAATAAAAATGGATGGTATAAATCATCTATTTTTATATTATAGAAAAGAAAAGTATTTTAAGTTATAATAGCCAGTATTAGTTGTGCATGTTTATGTTTAAGTTAATTGAGAATATAATACATATTAATAATAACTAATTTACAGAAAACTAATTGCAAATAACATTTAATTTGTATAAAATTAACATATAACATTAATTTTTACTAATAAGGTACTTATATATTTTTTTAAGTTATTTTATAATAAATTGAATAATAGTGGTTAAAATATAAAGACAAAGGAGAAAACAAATGAAAAATATTAAGAATATAGAATATAAAATTAGAACATTTGAAGGAATAACACTAATTTCACTTATAATTACCATAATATTATTAATAATATTAGCAGGTATAGGAATTAGTTTAAGTTTAGGTGGAAATGGTATATTTAATAAAGCCAAATATGCAAAAGAAAAATATATAAACTCAATGGAAAAAGAACAAGAACAATTAAATGATGCATATGGACAAATGCTTGTAGCAACAGGAGAAGACTCAACTGTGACAATAACAATGAAACAATTGAATGACTTGATAGATGAAAGAATTAGTAAAAAACTATATATAGATACATCAAAATTGATAGAAGAAATACCATTTGACACAGAGTATGAAGCTACAAAAGACTGTATAATTGTAGCAAGATTATCTACTGTTTCGCGTTCATCAATTGAAGTTAAAATTGATGATGTATTTATAGGTAATTTTACAAATAATAATTCAGCTGGTATAATAGTACCATTGTGTTATAATTTGAAAGCAGGTCAGAAAATTATATTTGTATCTAATGGAAGTCAATGCTATGGTAGTGCAAGAGCTTATGAAACTTTATAAAAAATAATATTAACAAAACACTCATAATTTGTGGACAAGAACATATACATATAAAGGAAATATGTTTTAAAGCAAAGGAGAGTGTTTTTTATGTGGCATACAAAAGCTATTAACGAATTAGAGGAAAACTTTAGGACAAACGTAAGTAATGGACTAAGTGAAAATGAAGTAGAAGAAAGAAAAAAGCATTTTGGTGATAATAAATTAGCTGATAAAAAGAAAGAAAGTATATTCATAAAATTTATAAAACAGTTTAACGATTTTATGATTATTATTCTAATTATTGCGTCAATTATTTCAGCATTAGTTGCTAAAATGGATGGAAGTGGGGACTACATAGACTCAGTTATAATTATTGCAATAGTAGTACTAAATGCAATAATGGGAGTAGTACAAGAAGCAAAAGCAGAGAAATCTTTAGAAGCATTGAAAACAATGACTGCACCAGTTGCAAAAGTAAGAAGAGATGGAAAAATAGTTAGTATAAAAGCCGAAGAGGTAGTACCAGGAGATATAGTTTTGTTAGAAGCAGGTAACTATGTACCAGCAGATGCAAGACTTATAAAAACTTCAAACTTAAAAGTAGAAGAAGCAAGCCTAACAGGAGAAACCCTTCCAGTACTAAAAGATGAAAATGTAATTTTAGATAAAGATGTACCAATAGGGGACATGTTAAATATGGTATTTTCTTCCTGCATTGTTGTAAATGGACATGCAGAAGCTGTAGTTACTGAAACAGGAATGAATACAAAAGTAGGGAAAATTGCTAATATGATAATAGAAGACGAAGCACCAGAAACACCAATACAAAAGAAACTTGCAGAAGTAGGTAAAACTTTAGGAATAGCATGTTTAATTATATGTGTATTAATCTTTTTAATAGGTTTATTAAAAAGAATACCACCAATTGAAATGTTTATGACATCAGTAGGGTTAGCTGTTGCAGCAATACCAGAAGGTTTGCCAGCAATAGTAACAATAGTATTATCAATAGGTGTAACAAAAATGGCAAGAAAAAATAGTATTATAAGAAAACTACCAGCAGTAGAAACATTAGGGGGAGCAAGTGTAATATGCTCAGATAAGACAGGAACTTTAACACAAAATAAAATGCAAGTAGTACAAATGTATAGTGTAGGAGCAAAAGAAGAAAAAATACTAGAATTAGGTACAATGTGCACAGATGTAAATATAGAAAAAAGAGCTGGCAGACTAACTGGAATAGGTGAGCCAACAGAAGTAGCAATTGTAAATGCAGCACTTGAAAGAAATATTAATAAATTAGAACTTTATAAATTAAAAAGTAGAGTAAACGATATTCCATTTGACTCTACCAGAAAAATGATGACAACAATACATAAAGATTCAAATGAATATATAAGTATTACAAAAGGAGCACCAGATGTACTACTTAAAAAATGTACAAAATATTTTGATGGAAATAGCGAATTAACATTATCATCAAATATAATAGAAAAAATAGAACAAAATAATAATAAAATGGCAGAAAAAGCTTTAAGAGTAATAGCAGTAGCTTATAAAAAGGTAGCTAATTCAGTAAATATAAAAGAAAATGAATTAGTATTTGTAGGTTTAATTGGAATGATAGATCCACCAAGAGAAGGAGTAAAAGAAGCAGTATCAACTTGTAGAAAAGCAGGAATAAAAACAGTAATGATTACAGGGGACCACATTACAACTGCTAAAGCAATAGCAAAGGATTTAGGAATATTAAGAAGATATGATTTAGCAATAACAGGTCAAGAACTTAAAAATATTCCACAAAATATATTAGAAAAAGATATAATGAAATACTCGGTATTTGCAAGAGTATCACCAGAAGATAAAGTAAGAATTGTAAAAGCATACCAAAGCACAGGAGCAGTAGTAGCAATGACAGGAGATGGAGTAAATGATAGCCCAGCACTAAAAAATGCAAATATAGGTATAGCAATGGGAAAAAACGGAACAGATGTTGCAAAGAATGCAGCAGATATGATTTTAGCAGATGACAATTTTGTGACAATAGTAGAAGCAGTAAAACAAGGAAGAAATATATATGATAATATAAGAAAAGCAATACATTTTTTAATATCAACAAATATTGGAGAAATTGTAACAATATTTATGGGGTTAGTATTAGGTTTAAAATCTCCGCTTTTAGCAATTCAGCTATTATGGATAAACTTAGTAACAGATTCCCTTCCAGCAATAGCATTAGGATTAGAGCCAGTAGATAAAGATATTATGAATAAAAAACCAAGAGACAGTAAAAAAGGCTTATTCGCAGATGGATTATGGAGTAAGATTTTTATAGAAGGAACAATGATAGGAATGCTTACACTTTTAGCATTTAGTTTAGGAAACAACTTATATGGAGTAGAAGTAGGAAGAACAATGGCATTTGTATCATTAGGAATGTTAGAACTCGTACATTGTTTTAATATAAAATCAGAAGAATCAATATTCAAAGCACGGAATATTTGAAAATAAATACTTAGTAGCAGCCTTCATTTTAGGAACACTAATGCAAGTAACAGTAGTTGTAATACCACAAATAGCAGATGTATTCAAATTAGTACCACTAAATAAAGTACAATGGTTATATACTATAGTAATATCATTTATTCCTCTTATAATAATGGAAATACAAAAGAAATTAAATGAAATAAAATTTGGAAAAATAGTGTACCAGAATGCTAAATTAGAAAAATAAAAGAAATGCCTTACTACTTGAAAAAGTAGTGAGGTTAATTTTTTGTAAAAAAAATTATCAAAAAACAAAAAAGTTACATAAAATATATTTTAGGAATAAAAAATTTGCAATTGATTAAAATATATGATATAATAGATTTTAGCGTACAAGGAATATATAGAAAAACAGTAAAAATATTCTATATAAAGCAAATACAAAAAAGGAGTGTGAATATATATTTTAAACAAGAAAGTAAGAAATTGCACTAAAGATATAATGAAGCTATTAAAAATAGCTATAGGTTCTTTAATAATTATTCTTGCAATAATGTTATTAAAATATAAAATAGTATATAAAGTAACAATTTCTGGCCAAGAAGTTGGATATGTTTCAAATAAATATAAATTTGAAAAATTAATAAATGAACAAATAATAAATAAAAATGAATCAAATATAGCATATGTAAATATTTCAGCATTTCCACAATATAAATTAGTTTTGGCAAGTAATTCAGAAGAGACTAATGAAGAGGAAATATTTAATAAAATAGATAATGAAGCAGTTACAACTTATAAATTATATGAAATTGCAGTAGATGGGAATATAGCTGTATATGTGAATTCAGTAGAAGAAGCAGAAGCAACAGTAGCTAGTATAAAAAATGATTATAAAGCCAAAACAGATGAAGTTGATATAAGTGTAAGGGAATTTTATACACAAGATATAAATAATATAAATGCAACCGTTCAAGTAGCATCAACAGTAGAAACAGCAGAAGTGGAACTTTTAGAAGTAGTAAATAGTCAACAAAAAATAAAATCAGCTACTTTAGATGGAGTATATTTTGGAGTAAAACCAGTAAGTGGTACTATTACTTCAAGATTTGGTGCAAATGAGAGCATACGTGACCATACACATAAAGGAATGGATATAGCAGCACCATATGGAACAAAAATAGTAGCAGCAGCAGATGGAAAAGTAACTTATTCAGGAACAATGGGAGGATATGGAAACTTAATAATAATAACACACGAAAATGGAATACAAACATATTATGGTCATTGTAGCAAACTAATAGCAAAAGTAGGTGACGAAGTAAAAGCAGGAGATGAAATAGCAAAAGTAGGTTCAACAGGATTTTCAACTGGAAACCATTTACATTTTGAAATACGAAAAAATGGAAGTCAAATAAATCCACAAAAGTATTTATATAAATAAAAAAAGACGCAGAATGTCTTTTAAATTTATGTTGTAGAGATTGTACCCTTATAAAGCAGCCCTATTCAATATAATGCAAAAAAGGCGAAATTAGAATTATAATTCTAATTTCGCTTTTAGAAAATAAAAGGGGATGTTAGTTAAGCTCTAAAAGGGTAATATTAGTTTCTTAACTATATATATAATATACCAATAATATTTGTCCTTTTTGTGAACAAAAAGCAAACTTATTGAAAAGAAAATATTAAGATAAAATTAAAATGAGGTTTGCAAACCTCATTTTAATTTTAGTAATTTTCAGCTTTTATTTCAAAAAATGCTTGTGGATGTTTACAAACTGGGCAAATTTTTGGAGCTTCTGTTCCAACAACAATGTGTCCACAGTTTCTACATTTCCAAATAACTATACTTCCTTTTTTGAAAACTTCTCCATCTTGAACATTTTGTAAAAGTTTTCTATATCTTTCTTCATGTTCTTTTTCAACTGCTGCAATACCTCTAAAAGTAGCAGCTATTTCTGTAAATCCTTCTTCTTCAGCTTCTTTAGCAAAAGTTGCATACATATCTGTCCATTCATAATTTTCACCAGCAGCTGCATCTGCTAAGTTAGCCATTGTATCTCCAATTCCATTCAAATATTTGAAATGAAGTTTAGCATGTTCTTTTTCATTTTCAGCTGTTTCTAAAAATATAGCAGCTATTTGCTCATAACCTTCTTTTTTTGCTACACTTGCAAAATAAGTGTATTTATTTCTTGCTTCAGATTCTCCTGAAAAAGCAGCTCTTAAATTAGCTTCTGTTTTTGAACCTTTTAATTCCATATTAATACCTCCTAAATTTTAAACGAGAATAATTCTCAAATTTTCTTTTATAGTTATAATATAAAAGGAAAAAAATGTCAAGCGATTAGTTAATGTTTTCAAAATGAATTAGCCATTAAAAACTTTAAAGATATTAACTAATGGTTATAATTCACAATTTATATTTAAGCAAATTCACTCAAACTATGTGAGATTTATAATTGTTCCTACATTACAAAATATTTTAGCTATGAATATTAAAACTTAGTAACAATATCAATATAAAATTTATTAAAAAAAGTATTGACAAAACAATCTTATAATGAAAAAATAATATAAAAGTTAGATAATAATTAGATGTTAAAGGATTATAATAAAGTAATTGCTTAAAAGAAATTAACAGAAATCGAACATCTAACTTCTAATTAAGAAAGGAAATGATTAAAAAATGGAAAAAATAAGAGGATTTGAAGTAGCAAAAGGTTTTGAAGATAAAAATATTAATTTACCAGTAAGAAAAACAAAATATTCAGCAGGCTATGATGTAGAAGCAGCAGAAGACTGCATAATACCATCTTTCAAAAAGGGAATGAAACCAACACTAATAAAAACAGGAATAAAAGCATATATGGCAGATGACGAAGTATTAATATTAGCAAATAGAAGCTCAAACCCAGGAAAAAAAGGTTTAATATTAGCAAATAGTATTGGCGTTATAGATAAAGACTACTATGGAAACCAAGACAATGATGGACATATAATGTTTGCGTTCTTTAATATAAAAGATGAAGATATTGAAATAAAAAAAGGAGACTGCATAGGACAAGCAATATTCCAAAAATACTTAGTAACAGATAATGATGTAGCAGAAGGAACAAGAGAGGGAGGATTTGGGTCTACTAGTAAATAAGGTAAAACTATTGAATTATTTTTAATGATATGCTATAATGCAAACATGAAGCAAAAGTGCGGTTTAAAGTAGAAAGGAGAATTTCATATGGAAATGACAACAGTGAGCGAAATGATGAAAGATTTAACGGCGGAACAGCAGCAGATTGTAAATGAAATTATGGTAAAAGAGAGCCAGCAGGCTAAAGTAGACAAGATTGTCGAAGAGTATCTCACAAAGCCTTAAAACAAAAACGCACCAGTCTAAATTTTAGCTGGTGTGTTTTTTTGTTTTTAAAAAAGTATAATATTTAAAGTTAAATATATAAGGTCAATTAGCAATTTTATATGTGACAAAGCAACTTTTGTTTATAAAAGTGAAAAGCAAAAATGAATAGTGAAATAATTATATATATAAATTATTCACTATTCACTATTCATTATTCACTAAGACCTTCAAGCCTTAACAGTTCTTCCCATCTTTTATCAACTTCTTTTTGGAATTCTTCTATCATCCATTCATTACCAGCCTTAAACATATGCTTAAAACGTCTTTGAGGTCTTAAAAACTCTTCAATAGGTAATTTTTTAGCAGGTTTATATGTTATTTTATATTTACCATCTACTACTTCATAAAGTGGCCAATAACATGTATCTACTGCAAGTTTATTTATTTTCATAAGCTCATCAGTAGGGTAGCCCCAACCTCTAGGACATGGAGAAAAAACATTTAAAAATGTTGGACCTTCAGTATAAATTGCTTTTTCAGATTTTTCATATAAATCTTTAAAGTTCGCCATAGCAGCTGTTTGTGCAACATATGGCAAATGATGTGAAGCCATTATTTGGGTTAAATCTTTTCTTACTTGCATTTTACCAGGAATAACTTCACCAGCAGGAGAAGTTGTTGTATCAGCAAATTTTGGTGTTGCAGAAGAACGTTGAATACCAGTATTCATATATGCGCCATTATCATAACATACATAAGTCATATCATGACCTCTTTCCATAGCGCCTGATAAACTTTGAAGACCTATATCATAAGTTCCACCATCTCCACCAAAAGTTATGAATTTAGTATGTTCATCCTCTTGTATTTTACCTTTTCTTTTCAAAGCTTTATAAGCAGCCTCAGCTCCTGAACATGTTGCAGCAGCACATTCGAAGGCTGTGTGAATATAAGAACAGTCCCAAGAATTATAAGGGTAAATACAAGTAGAAACTTCCATACAACCAGTAGCATTTGAAACAACAGCATGGTCTCCTTCCCTTAAAGCTCTCATAATCATTCTTGCCACAACAGGGGCACCACAACCAGCACACATTCTATGGCCTGAAACAAATATAGGTGGTTTATTTGCAACTATTTCTTTTAAATTATATGCCATTATTAATCAAATCCTTTCTTTTTGGAAGTAGAGGTTGGAATTAGGGGGAATTTCTACGAAGAAACTCTTGTTGTAGGGGGATTAAATAACTAAGAAAAAATCACGCCAATTTATATAAAATTAAATTTCCAACATCCAACTTCTAACTTCTATTTTTCAATCCAAAATATCTATATGGATTATCAACTTTTCCTGTTTTAACAATTTCAATTAAATCATTATACACACCTTCAATATCTTTAGCAGTAGTATCTCTACCACCAATACCGTAAATATAATTAACAGTAGGAATGTAGCTATTATTTACAAACATTCCAGAGGTTACATCTGTAAATAATGCTCCTCCACAAGCATTTAATGAATCTGCTCTGTCAAGTACAGCAATAGCTTTTACATTTGAAAGTGCTTTTGCAATTTCTTCAGCAGGGAAAGGTCTATAAACCCTTATTTTTAACAATCCTGCTTTAATTCCTTTATTTCTTAGTTCGTCTACAACAACTTTAGTAGTGCCAGCAGTAGAGTTCATACATACAATGGCAATTTCAGCATCCTCTAACTTATATTTTTCAAACAAAGAATAAGTTCTTCCAGTTAACTTTTCAAAATCCTTAGAAACTTCTAAAATAACATTTTTAGCATTTCTCATTGCATTTGCTTCTTGGTATTTATGTTCAAATAAATATGCTTGTAAATCCATAGGGCCAACACTAATAGGTTCCTTACTGTTTAACAAATAGTGTTTAGGCGTATATTCACCAACAAACTTTTTAGCAACATCATCTTCTAATAATTCAATATTTTCTATTGAATGTGAAGTTATAAATCCATCTTGACATACAGTTACTGGGAGCATAACATCTTCATGCTCTCCAATTCTGTGAGCCATAAGCAAATTATCATATGCCTCTTGATTATTTTCAGAAAATAGCATAATCCAACCACTATCTCTAATGGCCATTGCATCAGAATGGTCACAATGTATATTTAAAGGGCCTGAAATAGCACGGTTTACTAAAGGCATAACAATAGGAAGCCTTAGTGAAGAAGCAATTTGAATCATTTCCCACATTAAAGCCAAGCCATTAGAAGAAGTAGCTGTCATAGCTCTTCCGACCAGCTGCCTCAGCACCTATACAAGCACTCATAGCACTATGTTCACTTTCAACTGCCACAAATTCAGTATCAACTACACCATTACTCACAAAAGTAGAAAAATACTGAGGTATTTCAGTAGAAGGTGTAATAGGAAAAGCAGCAACAACATCTGGGTTAATTTGTTTCATAGCAATAGCTTGAGCCTCATTACCACTTAAACGTTCACGTATACTCATAATTTTTATCTCCTCTCATGTCCATTGGGGACGTTTCTGTTTGGGTAATCTGTCCCTTTTGGATAATATGTCCAAAAGGGACAGATTACCCAAACAGAAACGTCCCCAATGGACACCAACACATTATTCTTCTTTCATCTCTATTGCATCAAAAGGGCAAACATTGGCACATATACCACAACCTTTGCAATAGTCATAATTAAAATCTTCTCTCTTTTGTTCTTTATTAACTGGAATTGCATTTTCTGGGCATACAGGAAAACACAAACCACATTGTTTACATTTTTCTTCTATATAAACGGGTTTAATACTTCTCCAATCTCCAGTTTTAAACTCTAAAGAATTTCCAGCATCAATCATAGTTCCACCAGGCGTTAAATCTTGCCAAGGTGATTCTTTATTAATTTTAGTCATATCTAAATACTCCTTTTATATTCTATTTATTATTTTTATATTTTAAAGCTAATAGTAAAATGATTAAGCAAAAAGCCAATTCTAAGGCTGTTTCAAAAATTAGCATAAAATCTTTACTACACAAAACAGCATAAAGTGTATATGCAAGACTACTAGTAACCCAAAGAATCCAAGAATTAATACTTAAATCATTTGATTTTTTAGTCTTTATAAGTTTTATCGTTTGTGGAAGGTATGAAATCATTGTACATATTGATACTATTCCTAATAATATATTTCCTAACATATTTAATTTCTCCATGTATTGTTATTTTTTTAAGTACAGTTACTCCAAAATTTATTTTTCGAAATCGAAACTCTAACTTCTAACTTCTTGCAACGCTAGTTGCAATGCTCTCATATTTCCTTCAATAACATCAGGCTTTTTAGCAAATTTATGTTTAAAAGAAGTCTTCATATCATTTAAAAATTCTTCTTCTGTCATTATATTTGAGACTTTTACAATAGCTGCAAGCATTGAAGTATTAGGAAAATATCTTCCTAAGGCTTCTTCAGAAATCTTTCTTGCATCAATAGTATAAATCTTTCCTTTGTAACCTTTAAGTAAAGGCCTAATACTTTCTACATCTTTAGTTGTATTAATAACAATTGCACCTGTTTCTTTTAAGCCAGCTGTAACATCTACTGATTCTAATAAGGTATCATCAACAACTACAACATAGTCAGGTTCATAAATGTTACTATGAAGGCGAATAGGTGAAGTACTTATTCTGTTATATGCAGTAATGGGAGCACCCATTCTTTCAGGCCCATATTCAGGAAAACCTTGAATATATTTACCTGTATTAAAAGCAGCATCAGCAAGAAGCAAAGAAGCAGTTTTAGCACCTTGACCACCTCTACCATGCCATCTAATTTCAATAATATTATCCATATATTACAAATCCTTTCTTATATAAAGATAAATAAAGTATATGACTAAATACGCTAAAAGTCAAGGAAAAAAGTTAGACTTAAATCAGCAAATTGCACTAAAAAGGACATCGTTTTTTCATAAATCTTTATAAAAAAAGACAAGTTTTATACTTAATATATAGAATAGAAATGAAATATAGGGGCAATTGCTAATCGATTTTTGTTATTAAACATTTTAATATATGGACTGAGAATTATAACATTATAAGTATTATAATAAATTAATTAAAAAATATTAAAATAAAAA